>JAEELU010000147.1 GCA_016282815.1 Acholeplasmatales bacterium | reverse complement strand
AGTGGTAATAATTCATCATCATTTTCTGCAAATCCACCACCTGTACCACCAAGTGTAAATGCAGGTCTTAGAATTACTGGGAATCCAATATCATGTGCAGCCTTAAATATTTCATCTAAATTATTGGCTATTTCAGATTCAATTACTGGCTCACCAACACTAATACATAATTCCTTGAATAGCTCTCTATCCTCAGCCTTATCGATTGTGTCAGCCTTAATACCTAATAATTCAACACCACATTCATCTAGGATACCCTTCTTTGCAAGCTGCATACCAAGGTTTAATCCTGTTTGACCACCCATAGATGCGATTAATCCATCTGGACGCTCATATCTAATAATCTTAGCTACATGCTCAAGATCAAGTGGCTCCATATAAATCTTATCAGCGATATTAGGGTCTGTCATAATTGTTGCAGGGTTTGAGTTAACTAAAATAACCTCATAGCCCTCTTCCTTAAGAGATAGACATGCTTGAGTACCTGCATAATCGAATTCTGCTGCCTGACCAATTACAATTGGACCAGAGCCGATAACCATTATTTTCTTTATATCAGTACGTTTAGGCATTTTTCTTACCTCCTAATAGCTTAATAAATCTTGCAAATACATAATCATCATCACCTGTAGGAGCTGGATTATATTGAACTGCAATAACCTTATTCTTTGTATCCTCAACACCTGTAATTATTCCATCAATTACATTTTTATGTGTTGGCTTTAATTGTGTATTCTTTAATGATTCCTCATCAACTGCATATTGATCATTTTGGCTTGTGATTTCAATCTTATTATTCTTTAGATTTCTTACAGGAATATTACAGCCATTATGACCTACCTTTTGCTTATATAGCTTAGCACCATAGGCAAGCTCTATAATTTCCTGACCAAGACCTACACCTAGGATAGGCATTTTACCTTTAAGCTCATTGATTGTATCAATAATATTTGAAATATCATATGGATTAGAAGGACCATCTGAAATAAAGATTCCATCTGGCTTATATTTCATAATTGTTTCAATAGGTGCATTATAAGGAACTACAACTACATTACATGATAAGTCCTTTAGCATCTTAATTAGGCTTCTTTTTAAACCTAAATCTATACAAGCTATAGTATACTTATAATTTAATGTACGTGAGTACCAAACCTTCTTTGTAGATATTTTAGATACTACATCCTTTGGTACACTATATTCCTTTATTTTCTTTAGGCATTCCTCAGTTGGAGTATCAATGTTTGCAATCATAGCGCTCATTGAACCCTTTTCCTTAATGATTCTTACAATCTCTCTTGTATCTACACCACTAATTCCAGGTACACCATTTTCATCCATCTTTTCTGCAAGCTCATGTGTGTATCTGAAATTTGAAGGATACTTACTATATTCTCTTACTACTAAGCCTGAAATAGTTAATCCATCAGATTCATAATCCTCATCAGTTAAGCCATAGCTTCCGATTACAGGATAACCCATAACCATAATATACTCTAGATTTGATGGATCTGATAATGCTTCCTGATAGCCAACTACTGATGTGTTATAAATTAATTCTGCACATCTTTCAGTATTAGCGCCAAAGCCAACACCCTCAAACACCTCTCCAGTTTCTAAAACCAGCTTCTTATTATTCATGTTTTCCTCCTAAATTATTGTATATAATCTTACCATTTTTAATGGTTAATTTATTAAATCCATAATATGTTTTACCAATAAAAGGTGAATTCTTACCCTTTGATACTATTTCATCCTTTGTATATGTATGAGGATTATCAATATCAAGTGCAATTAAATCTGATACATAGCCTTCCTTTAGGTATCTTTCTGGTAAACCAAATACCTTTGCAGGATTGTTAACTAGGATATCTAAGAATCTATCATATCCAATTATTCCCTTTTTAACAAATTCTGTATAAATAACAGGAATCATTGTTTCAAGACCTAATATACCATTAGGGCATGAATTATATTCTCTTGATTTTTCTTCCTCTGTATGAGGTGCATGATCTGAAGCAACCATACATACTGTACCATCTAAAAGTGCCTCTACTGTAGCTTGTCTATTCTTTTCACTTCTAAGTGGTGGATTCATTTTAAAATTAGGATTATTATTAATCATTTCCTCATTTAAAACTAAATGATGTGGTGAAACCTCACATGTGATATTTGTAAATCCTTCCTTGTGAGCCTTCCTTATAGCCTCAAATGATTCAGCTGTAGACATATGACAGAAATGATATTTGCAGCCTGTCTTTTTAGCAAGCTCTATTTCATTTCTTACTGCTGTATATTCTCCATCTGGCCCATAATTACCTCTTGGAGTTTCAGCATGAGATGCGATAACTAAATTATATTTTTTAGCTAAAAGCATTTGTGCTTCTAATAGTTCTAAATTATTTACGCCTACTCCATCATCTGTGATTGCCTTAACATATCTATGGATTTCTTCAACCTTACTAGGAAGCTTATCCTTCTCACCTACAGTTACTGTACCGTATGGGTAGCAATCAACTATGGCATCTCTTTCAATAATATCTAATTCAACCTTTAGATTTTCATAGCAATCAGGATATGGATTTAAATTAGGCATTGGCATTACTGCTGTAAAGCCACCCTTAGCTGCAGCCATAGTACCAGTCTTAATTGTTTCCTTATTTTCAAAGCCTGGCTCTCTAAAATGAACATGGACATCATTTCCACCTGGCATTACAAGCATACCATTTACATCTATTGTCTCATAATCGCCATCAATTTTATCAGCGATTTTTACAATCTTCTCATCCAATAAAATTTCTTTCTTTATTAACGTGTCTTTTTCAATTATTTTCGCATTCTTTATTAAAATCATAGGTTACCATCCAAACTATCACTTATTACAGCCATACGAATATATACACCATTTGTCATTTGCTTATAGATTCTACTCTTTTCACATTCAGCAACACTATCTGCAATTTCAACACCTCTATTAATTGGGGCTGGGTGCATAATGATTGCTTTTTCCTTCATCTTAAGCATTCTTTCATATGTCATACCATACTTTTCATGGTATTCCTCTTTAGTCATATTCATCTTTTCCTGATGACGCTCAAATTGAATACGAAGTAGCATTATGATATCCATCTTTTCAATTGCTTCATCAAGTGGTAAGTATGGAGCACAATGATCATTGAACATTTCAGGACCTGAGATATAAACCTCCATACCTAATCTTTGCATAACCTCAATATTAGTATGTGCTACTCTTGAATGTGATATATCACCTACAATACAGCACTTTAATCCCTTGAACTTACCAAATTCCTCATATATAGTCATTAAATCTAAAAGGCTTTGGGTAGGATGGTTTGCCTTACCATCACCACCATTAAAGATAGGAATTTTAATATTTTCTAGCTCTTTAAAATATTCATCCTTTGAGTGTCTAATTACAACACCATCAACACCTAATGCTTCAAATGTTCTAACTGTATCGTATAATGTTTCACCCTTAGCGATACTAGATAGCTGTGTATCAAAGTCTACAACCTTAATACCTAAATTCATTAAAGCAACTTGGAATGAATACTGTGTTCTAGTTGAATTTTCAAAAAATAGGGTCGCAATTTTCTTATCAGGATAAGAAATACGGAACCCTCTTTTTAGCTTCTCTGCATATTTGATCAATTCAATTATTTTTTCTTCCTTTAAATCCTTTAATGTTAATAAACCTCTCATAATCTCACCTCAAAAAAAATAGTTTTCTAAGCCCAAGGCCTAGAAAACTAGTAAATAATCAATCATAAAAAATCTATTAGTCTTGTTAGCCTCTCTGGACTACCTTAAAGCTTATCGTGATTATAATATCATACAT
The DNA here is from genome assembly GCA_016282815.1 of Acholeplasmatales bacterium. Taxonomy (GTDB): domain Bacteria; phylum Bacillota_I; class Bacilli_A; order Acholeplasmatales; family Anaeroplasmataceae; genus Anaeroplasma. Next base: position 282 of record JAEELU010000147.1, on the reverse strand, counting down.
AAATTTTATATTCAAGTAATATATTAACATATTATTTAATTTTATTTTTATATAACTTCCATAAATAATATTAATATTCAAAAAATATATGTCTATAACTTATTTTGAACGAATATCTTCATTAACATTTTTCACTTTATATTAATGACAATATTGAAAAAATTTTTACATCTTAACATTTCATTTTAGATAATTATCAATTTGCTAACTTTTAATCATTTAACAATTGAAACTAAGTACGAAATATTATATTATCAATGTTGATAAAATCGATGTTTTATT
>JAEELU010000146.1 GCA_016282815.1 Acholeplasmatales bacterium | reverse complement strand
TCAATTTGGATATATGTCACTACATTATATCTGTTCTATACCTAAGTCAATGTATTATGACCCAGATAATCCAAAAATCAATGAGATTAAATTTGAAATACAGGTAAGAAGCATCCTTCAGCATGCTTGGGCAACTATTCAACATGACGCTGGATATAAAACTGATGTTGAAATACCAAAGGAGTATTTACGTACATTTAGTAGACTTGCAGGATTACTCGAAATTGCGGATGACGCATTCTGTCAATTAAGAAATTCAATTGAGGATTATAGAAGAAGAGTAAGACAGGTAGTTAAGGATGGTACACTTGAGGATATTGAGCTTAATGGTGATTCATATAAGGCTTATATCGAAAATGGTGGATTCACTAAGCTTAATAAGCATATCGCTACAATAGGTAATATGGAAATCGAAGAGGTACCTCTAGATAATTTCCTTATCGTATTTAAATCATTTGGATTTAAGACACTTAAGGAGCTTGATGACTTCATTAGGGATTATTCTGATTTAGCATATGAATTTTCTATTAGACAATTTGATGGAAAGGATATTGATATTATTACAAGCATCACAGGTCCATTAGCACTATGTGTAGTATTTATTGTTGCTAAGGATATGGGAGAAAGTATTGTAAAGATGCTTTTAGATACAGTATACGGAGAGCGTAAGATTAATCAAAAGAACGCTAGTAAGCTTACTAAGATAGCCAAGAGCATGGGAATATCAACAAGTGGTGATGAGGGTAATGACTGGTAATTTATCAATTATTGAAAAATCAATTATCTATGCTCTTGAAAAGCATCATGGCGTACATAGAAAGGGTAAAAATATTCCATATATACTTCACCCAGTTGAGGTAATGAGTATAGTAGCATCAATTACTGATGATGAGGATGTTATTGCTGCAGGTGCTCTACATGATGTTATTGAGGACACAGATACTACCTATGATGATATAAAAAAAGAATTTAACGAAAGAATAGCTAATATAGTTGCTGCTGAATCACAGAATTTACTACCAGGCTATAGAGAGGATATGTCATGGAAGGAGATAAAGGAATTAGCCTTTAATCACCTAAAGACAGAATGCCTAGATGTAAAGATAGTAGCGCTAGCTGATAAGCTATCTAATATAAGAGCTATTCATAACGATATGCTTAAATATGGTAATAGAGTTTGGAGCATATTTAACGAAAGAGATCCTAGAATTCATAAATGGAGATATAATGAGCTGCTAAAATGCTTTAGTGAGCTAGAATATACTCATATTTATGAGGAATTTAAGTTTTTAGTGGAGGATACTTTTAAGGGTATTGATTAACGATGGTGAAAAATAGAATTAATAAAGAGCTATATAGACAAAACGAACTTAATTCAAATAAGGCTCTTTCTAGAGGCTGCCTAGCCACTGGTGGAGTTTTAATGATTGCCTGGATATTATATTTAACAGGCGTTTTTGCTGTGTCTGATGGTACTTTACTTGCAATTAATATCTGCTTTCCTATCGTTATTTGTGTATTAGAATCTACATTTATATACGAAAAAACACCTTTTATTGAAAAGCCAGGATTTAAATATTTCTTAATTATTCAATTCTTGGTTGTTACATTTGGATTAAATATAATAATACCAAAGCACGCAATATTGATGTGGGCAGTAAGTATTGTATTAGTAGGACATTATTTTAATCCTAAGATTTCATTATTCACATTTATTATCGCATCAGTTATGATGCTGGTTTCTCTATATTTGGGTATGCTTTTAGGTGAATGGGATGCTAACCTATTAAATGGTACTGGAGTACTACAGGTACCTGGTGATACACCATTTAGAACTGAAGAATCAACACTTGAACAGAGAATTAAGTGGCTACAATATCTACGAGATGTTAAGGGTGATGATAGATTCCTTAAGGTTTTCCTATATTATTTTATGCCTAGATGGTTAACATTCTCACTTATTTCAGTTATCAGCTTTAGAGTTAATGCTAGAGCTATGAGATTACTTAATTTAGAAGCTAGACTTGCTAGAGATAGAACAAAGCTTAAATCAGAGCTTAATGTATCCTCATCAATTCAATTAGGTGTACTTCCTAAGGAATTAAGTGGTAATGATAAATATAACATCTTTGGCTTAATGGAGGCCGCAAGAGAAATCGGTGGAGATTTCTATGATTATTTCTATGTAGATGATAATAATATCGCACTTGTTATAGGTGACGTATCTGGTAAAGGAATACCAGCCGCCCTATTTATGATGAAGACAGAAACATTAATTAAATCACTGACATTATCATTTAAGGATAATACTAATTTGATTATGGAAAGAGTTAATAGAAACCTTTGTGATAATAATGATGTAAATATGTTTGTTACATGCTGGCTTGGTATATTTAATACTGAAACAGGTGAATTAAAATATACAAATGCTGGACATAATAAAATATTAATAATCCAAAATGGTGATGTAAAATACGAAAACTCAAAGCCTGGTATAATTCTTGGTGCCTTCTCAGAGGCTAAATATGAAGAGAGATCATTAAAGCTTAATATTGGAGATAAGGTTGTATTATATACAGATGGTGTAACAGAAGCACACAATGTCAATGATGAGCTATATGGTGAGGAAAGATTATTAAGTTACACTAAGAAGCATATGGGCTTAATACCAAGAGATTTTATCCATAGATTAAAGGAAAATATTGATGCATTTACTAATGGTGCTGAGCAATTTGATGATATTACTCTACTTGCCTATGAATATAGAGTAAATAAGGAAATATCAGAAAGTAGAGTATTCAAGGCGGATTTAAAGGAGCTTGATGATTTATTTGAATATTCATCAAGGGTTCTTGGTATATTAGGCTTTGGTAGTAGAGATATAATTAAGATTAATACTGCATTAGAGGAGATATTTGTTAATGTAGCCTCATACGCATACGAAAATCAAGGAACAATTGAAATTGCATTATCTAAACATTTAGATAAGGTAGTTATAACAATAAAGGATAATGGTGTACCATTTAATCCACTAGAAAAGGCGGATCCTGATATTAATTTAGATGGTGTCGACCGTGAAATTGGTGGACTTGGTATATTCATGGTTAAGAAAATAATGGATGATGTATCATATGAATACGTCAATAATCAAAATGTATTAACATTGGTTAAATATAAAAGATAGGTGGTGGTTTTATGCATAATCTTAAACTAAAGGGTGCTAAAAATACTAGAGATTTAGGATTAGTAAATTCACGCTATAAAATTAAAGAAAAATGCTTATTCAGAAGTGGTCAATTAAATAAGATATCAAAAAAATCAGCTAAAAAGCTAGTTAATGAATATAATGTTAGAACTGTAATTGATTTAAGAATTGAACCAGAGATGAATAAAAAGCCAAATAAAAAAATAGCTGGCATTAAATATGTATGGCTACCACTATTTAAGAATAATTTATTTGGTATAAGCTACGAAAAGAAAATACCACGTGCAGACACAATACCAGATTTAAATGATACCTACACAATGCTTGTAAGTAACGACGAGTGTAAGCACAACTTCGGTGTTATCATCAATTATATCGCTGAGCATGATTATGAGAATGGTGCCTTATTATTCCACTGTACACAGGGTAAGGATAGAACAGGTCTATTAGCCTTATTCATTTTATACATATTAGGCGTAGATTTAGAGGATATAAAGAATGATTATACCTATACAAATGTAGTAAATTATAAGAAGAGTAGAAAGTACTATTGGCTAACTAGAATATTAGGTAAGCAAAAGGCTACAGATTTATCACAAATATTCCTTGCAAAAGGTGAATATTTCGATACTGCAGTAAGAGTAATTAATGAAAAATATGGTGGATTAGACAAATATATTTCTGATGAGCTTCATGTTACTGAGGAAACAAAAAATAAATTAAGAGAAAAACTATTAAATAAATAAAGAAGTTTGTCATTTATATGACAAATTTTCTTTGGTTTATGATATAATAATTATGGTTTTAAAAAGGAGTAGTATTAAAAATGGAAGAGATTCAAAACAAGGTAGTAAAAGCGACAGAGGGTGAATATTCACTTGCTATAACAAAGGGCTATGAATACACTAATAAGGAAGGTAAGCATAGATATTCTTATAGCGATGTATATTACAGAGATGGAGATAGATTCTGCCGTAGAAATGTAAATGATAGAGGAGATTTTTATTATAATGTTGAACTAATAGATGTTGTAATAGAAACATTCCCAATGAAGGATGGAGCTGTAGGCTCAAAGACATATCCTCTAAGTGAGGTACCTTATTTAGCATTTGACGCTGATGATGCAAATGAAGAGGTATTAGCTAATTATTTAAAGTTCAAAATTCATAGATAATTTTAATTATGATTTGAGAAGGGATGATGGTACTCATCCTTTTTTCTTTGCAACAAATGACTATTTGGTGTACTTAAAAATCAAAAAAACGGGTACTACAGTACCCAAAAAATATAATTTTAAATACACTAATTATACGTTTGTTGTTGTATGCAAAGAATTATAGTGATATAATAGTAGTGAAAGGATAGTGTACTAATAAACTTAAAAAACGGGTACTACAGTATCCGAAAAATGCAATTTTAAGTACACTGATTATAAAAATGAAAAGAGTATTGTATCATGGTAGTGAGTTTATAATTGAAAAACCAGAATATAAAAAAGGAAACAT
>JAEELU010000145.1 GCA_016282815.1 Acholeplasmatales bacterium | reverse complement strand
TTTAAAACTGCAGTTGCTTTATATGCTTTAGATAAGGATTTAACTGCAATCAAGAGCTACATTCAGCAATCTAATTTTGATTTAACTGAACCTTTTGTTGAAACAAGTGCAGTATATTTAGCTGATATTATGCATACATTTGAAGTAGAAGCATCTAATATGAGTGCTTACACAAATTTAATTAATAATTTAACATTAGATATTAATGAAACAAGCTGCATGTATATTTCTGCAATGTCTTCAATAGAAAATTATGATTTTACTACATTTGTTAATGGCATTAAGAGTGCATTAACAGAAAATGGATTCTCATACACAATGGATTGGGGCTATGGACCATATACAACATGTAATGCTTCATCTACAGCACAAGCAATCTTAGCACTTACTGAGCTTGGAAAGAATTTAAATTCAGCTGAATTTAAAGTAGGTAATAAGACATTAATTGATATTTTATTGCAGTATTATAATGAAGAAACAGGACTATTCTATGATTATGCTAATGATACATATAATTTAGCTTATGCAGAGCCTCAGGCTATTGCAGCATTAATATCATATAAGATTTTAAGTGAAAAGGGTTCTGTAAATATTTATAGAGGTTAATAATGAAAAAGCTTATCATCAAGATATTAGTATCATTAATTTTAATAGGTATTACTGTAGGAACATTTTTTATCGTAAATAATTTACGTAAGGGTGATTCTATTGGTACAGTTAATATTAAGCTTTATGATATTGATGAAAAGCTTATATCTGATAAGAATATCGGATATAAGGAGGATGAGAAGCTTATTGATTTGTTAGAAAAGAATTATAAGGTTAGAACATCAACTAGTATATATGGATATATACTTTTAGATATTGATGATATTAAAACAGATTTTAAAACAACATATATTGCTATATATGTAGATGATAATTATTCTAATGTAGGTATTTCTGGTATCGTACTATACGATGGTATGAGAATTGCCTTTAAGGAGATGGTTATTTATTACAGTTAAAAGATTATGCTATATAGTAATGCTTACAGCTATATTAACAACACAGGAGGAGCTATTAACAGTTATACCTAATGTTCAATTTACCTTCCTATTAGTAATAGCCTATGGTGCTACAATAGGAATGTTAGACGGAACATTAGTTGTTATAGTCCATGTAATAATTGATAATTTGATTATGAATTCCTTTACACCATTGATTATGATTCCTATGTTTATTGGGCTTGAGATAGCATTATTATGTGGCTATTTATTAAAAAATAAAAAGGAATGGCTTGTTGCGATATTTGCTGGTATTTCAGGATTTATTTATTGTATGGTATTCTGGGGATCAACAGTTTGGTTTTATTCAGTTGAGCCAATACCATATTTAATCAGTGATATACCATTTGAGGCAGTATTAATAACATGCAATATAATTACTGTTTTATTCTTATATAAGCCAATAATAAAAATAATAAATAACTATTATCCAAAAAGAGAGGAAATAGTAATGGAGCTATGATTTTATAGCTCCTTTTTTTGCATATTATGTGGCTTTTATGCTATAATATTAGATAGATTTGGTGGTACTATGATAGATTTACATTTATACGATAATATGAATCAAACTGCACAAATTTTAATCGCCCTAGCAGTTATGCTGTTTAGTGGTTTTTTGCTTACGCGTATAACCAAATTATTAAGACTTCCTAATGTTAGTGGTTATATTATTGCAGGTATAATAATTGGACCACATGTGCTTAATTTTATTCCAAGTGGTATAATACCTAATATGTCATTTGTTAGTGATATAGCCCTAGCCTTTATAGCATTTGGTGTAGGTAAGTTCTTTAAGAAGGAAGTACTAAAAAAAGCTGGTATTAAAATAATTATAATTACATTATTTGAATCACTTATGGCTATGGCCTTGATCACGGCAGCGATGATGTTTATATTTAAGCTTGATTGGAAGCTATCATTACTTCTTGGTGCTATAGCTAGCGCGACCGCTCCAGCCTCAACATTAATGACAATTAAGCAATATAGAGCTGAAGGTAACTTTGTAGAGGTGTTATTACAGGTAATTGCATTAGATAATATTATTTGTTTATTTATATTCAGTGTTGTATCATCTATTGCAGGCGCGACTGAAAGTGTTAGAGCAATAGATATTATTAAACCATTATTATATAACATATCAATGATTGTAATAGGTGTAGCCTTAGCTTTAGTTCTAAGAATGCTACTAAGGAATAGAAGTAAGGATAATAGATTAATTATAGTGTTTGGTTCCCTACTTGCTTTAGCGGGCGTATGCTCAATGTTTAATGTATCTCCATTATTATCATGCTTAGTTTTCGCAACTATTTATGTTAATATTACTGATGATACCTATTTATTCCATCAAATTGATAATTTTACTCCACCTATAATGTGTTTATTCTTTGTATTATCTGGCGCGAATTTAAATATAAAAGCATTAGAGACTGTTGGACTTATTGGTTTAGCATTTGTTGGTATTAGATTTGTTGGTAAGTATTTAGGTGGATTTACTGGTGCCTTGGTTGCTAGAGAATCAAAAGAGGTTAGAAATTATATTGGTTTAGCATTAATACCACAGGCAAGCGTCGCTATAGGCTTATCTGTTTTAGCATGTAGAATATTACCTGAGGAATCAGGTAACATTTTATCAGCCATCGTATTATCTTCATCAGTATTGTATGAATTTATTGGTCCTGGTCTTGCTAAGCTATCATTATTCCTATCTGGTGCTATTAAAAAGGATCAGCCTAAGGATGAGGTTAAAGAAAATTCAATGGTTGTAGTCGCGACCATAGAGGAGGATCATCAAGCACTAAGCGATGATTCTAATACACAAAGTGAGGTGTAAATATGAAAAGAAAAATTAAGCTAATATTAACTCTATTAATGCTTGTAATGATAATTCCATTATCATCATGCTTCTTCAAGCCAGAAAATGATAATGATATTGTCCTTACTACTAAAAATGTAGAATTTAAAAATTTAACACCTAGCTATGATGTTAAGAATACTAATGTAGACTTATATTTTTACGAGAATGGTAATGTACCTCTAATGGATGTATCTACATTCTACAATATGCTAGAGGGATTATATGTAACTGATGGTAGAGAATTAAACACAAACACCTTGTTCAACAGATTATATATAGTTAACAAATCTAATTCATATGCTAGAGTAATATTTGATTGGAAATATAATACTGTTACTTTTAAGAACACATTATCCGCATATGGTATGCATTCACATGGTTCAATTGATTTTAATGCTCATTATGAAATTAAGACTTTAAAGAGTATTTCAACACTTGAAATAAACTATAATCTTGGCGATTATGGTGTAGATATTTTGTATTACAATGGTAAGGTTTTAATGCCAGTATCATTTATTAATTTTATGAATGATGATTATTATAATGTTCTTTATAATGGTAATAAGCTATATGGATATTATTATGCTGATAGTGATGATGTAATAAAGTCTGTATATACAGAAATATATGATAACGCATCTATGAAGGGTGATGCCCCAAGAGATATTCGTGAAGAGGTTAAGAATGAGGTATTATTCTTATTAAATGAAAAATATGGTTTAAAAAATTACGCAAGAGTTGATGATTATCTTGATTATATTGGTGAGGAAAACTGGAATAGATACATTAATGGTACAGTAGAGGAAAGAACTGATTTCATTTATGAATTAATAGATATAACATTAAATGATCCACATTCTAGATTAGTAAAGCTTCCGTTTTATCGTCCTTCAGGTAAGACCTATTCTAATGCTGTAGGAGAAAGATATACTAACATTTCAAAAACATTTAGAACATTAAGAGAAGCACGTAAGAGTGCTGAAAATTATGATCAGCCAATTTATTATAAGGGTAATACAGTTTTTGTTACATTTGATGGATTTGACTTGGGAACAAGAGACGAGGTATATGATGGAAATAGCTATAAGGCTGATGCCTATAAGGTAGACACAGCAGCCTTAGTATATAAAGCATTATCTGAAACAAAAAATAGTCACCCTGAGGTAACTAATGTAGTATTCGATGTTAGTGCTAATGGTGGAGGTTATGTTGCTGCTATGTATAAGCTATTAACATTTATTTGCAAAAAGCCAATAATTGGTCAAAAGATAAGTGAGGATGCAATTGAATTATATACTCTTGTTGGTGATACAAATCTTGATGATAATTATGGTGATGAAACATTTGATTTTAACTATTATATATTAGAATCCGAAGGTACATTTAGTGCAGCTAACGCATTTTCGTGCTTTGCTAAATATTCTGGTTCAGTAAAGACTATTGGTAAAAGATCAGGCGGAGGAATGTGTTCCGTATCTGCATATGTACTAACTGATGGTACAATGCTTAATTTATCCAATAGAACTAGAATGGTTGCTGGTATTGAAAATGAAAAAACATACACAGTTATAGAAATTGAAGGTGGAGCT
>JAEELU010000144.1 GCA_016282815.1 Acholeplasmatales bacterium | reverse complement strand
TAATGTTGAAGCCAATAATTGAATAAATCCACCTATACCTATTACTATCTTAGCCCATAGAGGCATATCAACAAATGATACTATTGCAATTATTGCAATAAAGAATGTTATACTTATTGCCATTAATACAATTTCAATATTCAATAACCTCTTATCTGATTCTTCTTTTTGTTTTACCATTTCAATTAAATTGAGTTCTACTTGTTTGTTATATTTTTCCATTTCTAGTTCCTCCCCTGTTAACAATTCATTTACACTAATTCCAAGCACTTCACATAATTCTAACATGATAGATGAATCTGGCATTGCTTTTCCACATTCCCATTTAGATATAGCTCTATCGGTTATATTAAGTTTTTCAGCTAATTGCATTTGTGTTAAGTTTTTCTTTTTTCTACAATCAGCTATGAATTTACCAATCTTTTCTAAATCCATATTTCTTCCTCCTTGCAATTTCAGTGTAAATGATTATTTATAACAAGTCTACAAACCAGTGGTTGAGTTAGGGGATTTTAAGAAAAAAAACCACTAGTTGAGTACAAATCATATAAATTCACATTATTATTATTTTTTTTGAGAATTTTTTGCAAAGTATGTATCACTTTTTTAGGATTTTACTAAAAAATAATTCTCATTTTAATGTAACTATAAGAAAAGCGAAAAACGGCTATTGGTGGAGCGTACTCTCCTAAACCCGAACCAACTAATTATTTATCTCTTGGAAGAATTCTATTTCTTCTCCAATAGGTCCTTTTACAAAAGAAATAATTGCCTTAAGATGTGATAAACATATTTCTTTTGGTTCAGTTATAACATCATACCCAGCGCTTCTGACTCTTTCGGTCAATACCTTTGTGTCAGTAACAGATAAAGCAAAGTGCCTAATCGTTCCTTTAGGCGATATTTCTCCATTATAAAATACTTCAATTATACCAGAACCGGTATCGATCATTATGCCTGTATCCCATTCGTTACAAATATCTAGTCCTAATATATCTCTATAAAAATATATTACTTTATCTATTTCGTTTTTACTGCATTTCATCGAAATATGATGAATGCCTTTTATTATACTATTACTCATATTTAGCACCTCTGACTATTCTCAATTACAATTTGATTATAGTCAATTATCGCAATTATATCAACACTTTAAAGATAATCGCAATTACTAGAATCGGGTTCTAACGGTACGCCTTTACTGTCGCAAACTCAATCACAAGATATAATTGCAACAAACAAAAAAGGCTTGATACTATGTATCAAACCTGTTGTTTTTTATTGGTGGAGATGATGGGAATCGAACCCATGTATATAACCCAGTCCAAATTGCTTTCTACATGTTTATCTTATTATTAATCTTCATTACCCCTAAGTAAATAAGCATACCAAATGGTAACTACACTCTATTGAATTCGTTATACTATCCTAGAGTAGTGGATAATATAATATATCCTACTGAATTGTCAGAAGGTCTACAGTGGCAGGAACGCTATAGAGTTCTGTCGCTTGAACTAATTAGCAAGCGAATGCATAGTTAGCTTGAGTATTTCTACCAGCTAAGAATGCGTAATCATTGTTTTCTTCAGCGTTTATTAAAAACCCCGACGTTGTTAAGGAAGACTACTCCCACATGCTTACAATTCTTTCTAAATCACAGCGAATCCAGTACATCCCCGTGTATAATTAATATAGCACAAAAAATTAATATTTATAAGAGTCCTTTATCATTTTGTCCATATTTCTATTAACATCACGTTCCTTTATAGCTTCTCTTTTATCATGAAGCTTCTTACCACGTGCTAGTGCTATCTCAATTTTAACAAGTGATCCCTTAAAATAAGCCTTAGTGGCTACTAGGGTTAAGCCATCAAGATTAATCTTAGATACTAGCTTATCACATTCATGCTTATTAAGTAATAGCTCTCTTGTTCTTAGCTCCTCATGATTAAATATGTTACCATGCTCATATTTAGCAATAAACATATTTAATATATATGGTCTATTATTTTTCATAATTACATAAGCATCATTGATATTACACATACCCTGTCTGATTGATTTAATCTCAGTGCCCTTAAGCTTAATACCAGCCTCAAAGGTATCAAGTAAAAAATATTCAAATGATGCTTTTTTGTTTTGACATATAATCTTCATTTCCTTAATACCTTTCTCTAGTATCATCCTTTAGTGCAAAATAGATACATCTTTCCTCTCTATCTGCCATAGTAACTATTATATCAACTCTATCACCTAGATGATATATTTTATTTGCTGTTTCACAGCTATTATCCTTATCATTTACATAATAATATTTATTAGCATTTCTAAATAGGAATAGGCCTTCTATTCCCATCTCAAGCTCAATGAACATACCAAATGCTGTTATAGATGTAATAACACCAGTATATTCCTTATTAATATTATCCTCCATATACCAAGCGTATAGCATATCATTGACGCTACGCTCACAATCAACTGATCTTCTTTCACTTGATGAATTCTTCATAGCTATATCAAGCATTATAGAATTATAATACTTTAAATCCTTCTCAAATTTAACTGATGGATGTATTAATAGCTCCTTAATCATTCTATGTGTCATTAAATCAGGATATCTTCTAATAGGAGACGTAAAATGACAATAGTAATTTAATGCTAAGCCGTAGTGACCAATATTTTGATTAGAATATTTAGCCTTCATCATACTTCTTAGCAGCATATTACTGATAATATCCTTATTAGGATTATCAGATATATTAGATAATACATTTTGGATTTCCTTTGGATGAATATCATTTTTGATATTCTTAATGTCAACACCCATATTAGCTATTTCCTTAAATGTATTGTGTAGCTTCTCCTGATCTGGCTTTTCATGGATACGATATATTATTGGTAAACCCATAATATTCATATGATAGGCTACTGTTTCATTAGCCTTAAGCATAAAATCCTCTATTAGCTTTTCAGCATCCATTCTATCTCTTCTAATTATTTCAATAGGCTTACCATTATTATCAAGTTTAAATGAATATTCTACAGTATCAAATTCAATACCACCCTTTTTAGTTCTTTGGGCTCTAATGATATTAGATAAATCCCTCATCTTTAATAACATATCATAGATATCATTATATTCTTCTATTAATTCCTTATCACCATCAAGGATTTTATTAACCTTATTATAGGTCATTCTATGATGAGAATTAATAACACTTTCAAAGATTTCATAATTAACTAAATTACCCTTAAGATCAATTTCCATTTGGCATGATAATGTAAGTCTATCAACTCCCTCATTTAGTGAGCAAATACCATTAGATAGCTTATGTGGTAGCATAGGTATTACTCTATCTGCAAGATATACACTAGTTCCACGCTTAAGTGCTTCCTTATCAAGTGGATGAGAGAATTTAACATAATTAGAAACATCAGCTATATGAACACCAAGTGAATAATTACCATTAGGTAATATTTCTAGATATACAGCATCATCAAAATCCTTTGAATCATCACCATCTATAGTGATAATATTTAAATCCCTTAAATCACGTCTACCATTATATTCATTAGGTAATACCTCATTTGGTATTTCATCAGTTTCCTTAAGCGTTTCCTCATCAAATTCTAGATTGAATCCATATTCCAAGGCAATCTTAGTTATTTCAATATTAGGATCGTTTATATTACCTACTACCTTAAGATTACTAATAGTCATAATAGATGATATGTATTTTAAATCAGCTTTAACTATAGAATCCTTTACTATTCCATTTAGATCATCATTATTTAGCTTTATTTCTACTGGTAAATCAGGCATAGTTGATGAAAGAATATAGCGATATTCAATACCATGCTTAGTTTTCTTTGTTTTTTCCTTAATTACACCAACAATAAAATCATAATAATGCTTAGCTACGCTATATAATATAGCAACATTATCATATTTATCAATAAATATATTAACTAAATCTCCTCTAAAGGCATTCTCTCCTGTCATAGATTCAACATTATATCTTGTATCATCTATAATAACAAAAGGACTACCATTCTTAGAGGTCCTAAGCTCAGCCTCAATTAGCTTAACATAGGCTATACCATAATAATTAATCTTAACAATTTTATTATTGGCTACCATTTCCTCTAGAGTAATTTTAGTGTCATCTAATGACGCACCAAGTGCTCTTGAGGCTTCATTTAATGAATATGGAATACCATTAAGCTTTTCTAGAATATAATCCTCATCATTTAATTTATATTCATTAATTATTATATTCTTCTTTTTAGTATTAGCCTTATATATACCACTCTTAAGCTTAGTAACAAGCTTATCATATTCTAGCGATGCTAAAATCTTAGATAATAATACATCATCAATGTTAAATTTTTCCTTTAATGAATCAAATGTTTCTTCATTATTTGATATTACCTCAAATATTTCCTTTTTCATTTAGCATCACCACCCTTATAGAAAATAAAATGAGATTCGAATGAATCTCATTAATTATTATATAGCAGTATGGATTATAACTGCAGATATTACTAATGCTACAAACACTACAGCGATAATAGCTGTTGTTCTTTGCATAAATAATTCTACACCACGTGTCTTTTGTGTTTTAAATAAATCTGACTTACTACCATTAAATGCATCATTGATATCATCCTTTGAACCCTGAAGCATTACGATTACTATTAATAAGATTGCTGCGATAAGCACAAATATGTCAATTATGAACTTCATAAGGAAACCTCCATTCATTCAAACGTCGAATTAATTATACAAAAAATAGACTTTTATTTCAAGTTATTTTTTTAATATGTACTAATTAGGAAATAGTGTCAAAAATAAGAACAAGATCTTTCTTTTTATCACTAAATTTATATGCTGATAACGCATCATTAATGAATGTAGTATTATCATCAAAATTAGAATGAATTTTTAATAATACATCATCCTTATTTACATAATCTCCTGGCTTCTTTAATAGCTCAATTCCAACACTAAAATCAATATTATCACCAAGCTTTAATCTACCCGCACCTAATCTACATGATATTTCACCTATTTTTAGAGCATCGATTTCATCAACATAGCCTTCCTTTGGTGATTTAACTAAAATGATATTTTTAGCCTTCCTAAAGCTGTTAACATCTAGGATATAATTAACATCTCCATCCTGGTATTTAACTATTTCCTGCATTTTATTAAATGCCTTACCAGATTTAATAGAATCAATTACTAGCTTTTCAGCCTCATCCATTGATATATTCTTAGCTAATGATACGATATGGCTTGAGAAATGAATAACAAGCTTACTAAAGTCATTATCTATTTCGCCCTTAACCATTTTAATAGCCTCTATCATTTCAAGGCTATTACCAACATTATAGCCTAAAGGTGTAGACATATCAGTAATATTAGCTATTACCTTTTTGTTATATCTTTTACCTAGCTCAACCATTGTTTTAGCAAGTAATCTAGCATCATCTAAATTCTTCATAAATGCTCCACTACCAACCTTAACATCAAGTAGGATTATATCAGCACCACTTGCAAGCTTTTTTGACATTATTGATGATGCGATTAAAGGTATAGAATCTACTGTACCTGTAACATCTCTTAATGAATATAGCTTTTTATCTGCTGGAACTAAATTTTTTGTTTGTCCACTGATAGCTATTCCGATATTTTTTAAATTATCATATATTCTATCCTCTGGTAAATTAACATTAAAGCCATTAATAGATTCAAGCTTGTCAATTGTACCTCCAGTATGTCCAAGACCTCTTCCACTCATTTTTACGGCCTTTATATCTAGGCTTCCAACGATAGGAAGTAGGGCAAGTGTTACCTTATCTCCAACACCACCAGTTGAGTGCTTATCAAACTTAATACCCTCTACATCACTAAAATCTAGTATGTCACCTGTTTTAAGCATTACATCAGTTAGGTTATATGTTTCCTCAAATGTCATACCATTTAAGCATATTGCCATTAACAATGCACTAACCTGATAATCAGCTACCTCATCATTAATATAGCCATTAACCATATATTCAATTTCTTCTCTTGTAAGCTCATGCTTATTTTTCTTTTTTATAATAATATCTATTGGATTCATTTTAACGCTTTGTACACTCCTAACAATATTATTTTAAAGTTTTTATCTACTGAATAGTTCTTTATTGAATTATAGAAGCCCTCACTTTGGCTTTTTAAAATACTAAATTCAATAAAGAAATTATATCTACCCATACCTGTTTTATCTGGTCTAGATAAAATAGATTTTAGATTTATATTATGATCATGGAATCCCTTTAATATTTCAAATAATATACCTGGTCTATCTGTAATAGATGTAATAACTATAGAAACATCAAAGTCATCATCATATTTATTTAATTCCTTTTTATTATCTAAAACAAAGAATCTTGTTTCATTATTTTTACTATCAGCAATATGCATTTTAACAAGAGGAAATTTATTATTCTCAAGTGCATGCATAGGAATGATAGCACCAAAGCCTGGCTTTGATTCTAATAGTCTATTTAAGCTTTCAATATTACTTTCTGTTTTAACTACACTGAATGTGTTATTCTCAATAAAATTAAGGCATTGTCCATATGCTTTAAATTGAACGTATATTTCCTTAACATCCTCTATTTTTTCTGTGTTAGCTACAAAAGCAAAATCAATATCAAGCTTCATTTGCTCTCTAATAGTAAGATGATTTTTAATGATTTTATCCATTGTTTCCATAACGAAGCCATCAAGTGAATTCTCAAATGGAACAATAGCTATAGTATCATCAGATACCATATCTATAGCTTTAATAATTGATGGATAATATTCTATTTCGTATTGATTATTGCTATATCTTTTAGCAACAATATCACTATATGTTCCCTCAGGACCTAAGCATGCTATCTTTTTCATAAATTTCTCCTTCATAAAGTGGAATCATTTTATAATTATTCTTATTATCAAAATAATATATGCTCTTATCCTGATAATCCTTAAGAACAAATATTTTATCCTTATCAATTACTAAGGCTGTATCCTCTTCTATACCAAATGATGGTAAATCATATTTTCTTATTTCATCATTATATACTACTAAATCCTCATTTTGATAATGTGGACAAATTGATATATGTATTAAATCTAAGCAATTAACCATCTTATAATTATAATTATGGAAATTATCACTAAACATATATTTATCGCCCATAGATATTTTTGTTAGTAGCATGGCTCCAGCTGATGAGCCTATTATTATCTTATCGGTGTTTATATATTTAGCTAGGATTTTATCTAGCTTATATTTGATGAATATATCAACTAAATCATCAGATACTCCACCAGCTATATATAAAATATCTGATTCATTTAGATATTCATCAAATTTATCAATATTTTCTAATGTTAAATTAGTTATTTCACAATCTATATCATGGATAAGCTTATGAAATTTATCTATTGATGAATCAATTTTATTGATGGTAGCGTAAGGGCAAAACAAAACCTTTGGCCTTTTATTATTTACAAGGGCAAATAGTCTTTTTTCTATTTTGTTTTCAGTGCTATCCTTACCTTTTCCACCAATTAACGCAATCATAATTCCTACCTAGGCTTTGCCTCTAATCTATAAATTGGACCAAGCTTACTCCATTTATCCTCAAATTCAGTTGTGATATTAAATGGGTATTTTTCTAAGTCCTTATGTAAATCTAATGAAATATTATGTATTTCATAATTATTCTCATTTAAAGACTCTAGAGAATATTCAAATAATCCTCTATTATCAGTTTTAAAATGTATTTCTCCATCCTTATTTAATATTTCTCTATATTGAGCAAGGAATAATGGAGATGTTAGTCTTCTCTTAGCATGGTGCTTCTTAGGCCATGGGTCAGAGAAATTTAAATATATTCTATCTAATTCACCCTTAGAAAAATATTCATTAATTGTATTAGCATCAATAATACATAGCTTTAGGTTTGGTATATTATCATCTGATACCTTTTCTAATGCTCTTAATAATACTGAATCATATTTTTCTATAGCTATATAATTTATATCTGGGTTGTTTTTAGAAAGGGTTGATATGAATTGACCCTTACCACAGCCAATTTCTATATGAATTGGATTATCATTACCGAATACTTCCTTCCACTTACCCTTAAATGAAATAGGATCCTCGATAAAATAATTACCATCCATTAGCCTTTCCTTAGCATTTTTTACTTTTCTTAGTCTCATCTTGTAAGCTCCTTAATAGCTAAATAGTAAACCTTGATTGCATCAAAGTAATCATCAAGCTCAAAATATTCATTTGATATATGGCAGCAATCTGGTTTATTTGGCTTCATTGGTCCAAAGGCTACAGCATTTTTCATCTCTCTAGCGTATGTACCACCACCAATAGTAATTGGATCACTCATATCACCTGTAACATCTCTATAGGCCTTTAATAGCTTAGTAACAAGCTCACTCTTAGGTGATACATAATGACGGCATGAGCCATCTGGCTTAGTATATGTATAGCCAAATTCAGTACATATCTTCTTTAATGAATCCTCTATCATAGTAAAGGCCTCATCGATTGGACATCTACAGTTTACACCAAGCTCAAATTTATTATCCTTAAGCTTAAATATAGCAACATTACTTGTTAAATCACCAAGCTCCTTATCATATGAATAATAGCCTGCCTTTTTACCATAGTTATCAAATAAATAGTATTTATCTATAAATTTAGCAATCTTAGAATCTGTATATTCTGATAAGAATTTAAATAAAATAAATATAGCATTTAATCCCTTATTTGGCATAGCAGCGTGTGATGCAACACCATAGGCGATATATTTATCATCCTTGATTTCACCATTATAATTATTCTTTGATAGGAATTCCTTAAATTCCTTTTTTAAATCTAATGATAGCTTCATACTGGCAACTGATGGGACCATATTTAACCTTGTTCCTGCATCAAATTCAGTAATTATTCCATCAGATTCTCCGTTGATGAAATAAGATATAATTGCCTTTTCGCCATAGATAAGTGGGAATTCAGCATCAGGTGAGAATGCTAAATCTGGAGTTTTTTCATGCTCAAGATAATATTCTAAGCATCTAGAGCCAGATTCCTCATCACAGCCTGCGATTAATCTAATTCTCTTATTTGGCTTAAAGCCCTCGTCATGTAATATCTTCATAGCTACGAATGAAGCAACAAGTGGTCCCTTATCGTCCTGAGTACCACGGCCATACATTTTACCATCCTTAATAACTAGCTCGAATGGATTTGTTTTCCATTCATCTATAGTAACTGGTACTACATCTAGGTGAGCAAGTATTCCTAATACCTCATCACCCTCACCATATTCAATATGGCCAGCATAGTTATCTAAATTCTTAGTAGTAAAGCCTAGCTTTTTACCTTCATTTAATAAATACTCAAGTGCCTTTTTATTATTCTCCCCAAATGGAGCATCAGATTCAGGCTTATATTCTCTTAATACTGTATCAAATGCTATTAAATTCTTTAATATGTTTAATCCATATTCCTTGTTTTCTTCTATTTTCTTATCTAAGTTTTCCATAATGACTCCCCCTTAAAAAGTAAAAAATAAATCATTATCGCTAATGATTTATTCAATGCTTATATTAGATTTCCTTACCTAAACCAAGTGATACTATTTTCTCTGAAATAGCTTCTAAAGCTTCGTTCTCGTCTTCACCATCGCATCTAACTTCAATCACAGCTCCGCTATAAATACCTAATGACATAACTCCCATAATTGATTTAAAGTCCACGATAGTTTTAAGTGCCTCAAGTGTGATATGAGAATTAAATTCCATACAGCAATTTACTAATGTTGTAGCTGGACGAGCATGAATACCTGTCTCGTTAGTTATTTTAAATGATCTTTTTACCATACTTTATAACCTCTTTTCTAATTCCCTTTTAATAAGGTCACTATCATGTCTAAATAATGTTTTTATTGTATTGCCTGTAACAAATACACCATTAGTAGATATTTCCTTTAGCTCGTTAAGCTTTACAATATCTAAATCCTTAACCTCTATTTTTAATCTACCATTATCTGTAGATACATTAGAGATATTATTTTTATCTCCATATAGAGTAATAATATTATTGATGAATTCCTCATCAATTTTTATTTTTGGTGCTTTATTTCTTCTTTTTAGAATAACAAATGTTGAGCATAAGCTACCTAGTAAAGCAACACCAGCTACCACTGATATAATAATTATTGTTGTAGCATCCATTAAAAACATAACATCACCTTCATTTTGCACATTACTATTATATAATATATTATATAATTTTTTCAAGGAAATTAATTAGCCATTAATTTTACTAATACTGCCTTTTGAGCGTGAAGTCTATTTTCTGCCTCTTCAAAAATTTCATCAGCATGAGCCTCAAATACCTCTTCAGTAATTTCCTCACCACGGTGAGCAGGAAGACAATGCTGTACCATACAATCCTTATTAGCTACAGCCATCATTTCCTTATTTACCTGATAGCCCTTAAATGCCTTTTCTCTCTTTTCCTTTTCGCCCTCTTGACCCATAGATGCCCATACATCTGTAAATATTACATCAGCATCCTTTGCAGCAACCATAGGGTCAGTAGTCATTTCAAACATACCTGGATAGCCCTTAGCAAATTCTTGGATATGCTCACATACCTCATATTCCTTTGGTGAGGCAATTGAAACACGCATACCTAGTCTTAAGCATCCAACAATGATTGAGTTAGCCATATTATTACCATCACCGATAAATACAGCCTTTAAGCCCTCAAATGAGCCCTTAAATTCTCTAATTGTCATTAAATCAGCTAATACCTGACATGGATGACAATAATCTGTTAATGCGTTAACTACAGGGATAGAACCAAATTTAGCAAGGTCCTCTACTTCCTTTTGAGCATATGTTCTAATCATAATACCATCAAGATAACGTGATAATACTCTAGCAGTATCCTGAATAGGCTCTCCACGTCCAATTTGTAAATCTCTTGATGAAAGGAATAATGCTTGGCCACCTAGCTCATGCATACCTACCTCAAATGATACTCTTGTTCTTGTAGATGATTTTTGGAAAATCATACCAAGTGTTTTACCAGCTAAAATTGGATGAGGAATTTTATTCTTCTTTTGAAATTTAAGCTGATCTGCAAGATTTAATATATCAAGTAGCTCTTCCTTTGATAATTGCTCTAAAGTTAATAAATGCTTCATAATTTAATCCTCCATTCCCTTAAGTAACAAATCTAAACCTTTGTTTAAATCTTCCTTAGAAATATTAAGTGGTGGTAATAATCTAATCTTATTCTTAGCAGTTAAAGCTATTACACCATTTTCTATTCCTTTAGCAACTATATCAGCTGCCTTATATTTTTCATCAATTTCAATTCCGACCATTAGTCCCTTACCTGAAACTGATTTTACATTCTTATTATTTTTAAGCTTTTCATCGATAAAGGCTCTCATCTCTCTTACGTGATTTAAAAGCTTATCATCGATTCTTGAAATAACTGAATATGCTGCACTAGCACAAATTGGGTTTCCACCAAATGTAGTAGCGTGCTGTCCGTAGCCTAATGTGTTTTCTACCTTGCTAGAGAATAATATAGCTCCAAAAGGAAGTCCTCCTGCTATACCCTTAGCTGTTGTTACAACATCAGGATGAACGCCATATTCCATATAGCTATATAAATAGCCACATCTACCATTACCTGTTTGTACCTCATCAACGATAAATACTAGATCCTTCTCCTTACAAACCTTTTCGATATGCTTGATAAATTCAGGAGTAAGTGGATTAACACCACCCTCGCCTTGAACTGTTTCAATCATAATAGCACATGTTTTATCAGTAATTAGGCTATCTAGATTTTCAATATCGTTAGCTATAGCGTGCTTAAAGCCACCAACGAATGGGAAGAAAAATTGATGGAATACATCCTGTCCTGTAGCGGATAGGGTAGCTATTGTTCTACCATGAAATGAATTAACTAATGTAATAATTTCATTTCTGCCTTCACCATATTTATCAAATGAATATTTTCTTGCAGTTTTAATTGCACACTCATTTGATTCTGCACCACTATTAGAGAAGAAAACCTTCTTCATTCCAGTTTTTTCGCATAATAGCTTTGCAAGCTTTACCTGTGGCTCGCTATAATAAAGGTTTGATGTATGTTGAAGCTTATGAGCCTGCTCGCAAACAGCGTTAATCCACTCATCATCACATACGCCATATATATTAGTTCCAATGCCTGATGAAAAATCGATATATTCCTTACCGTTCTCATCTATTAGCTTAGAACCCTTTCCCTTTGTTAAAACAACATTAAATCTTTTATATGTATTTAATATGTTTTCCTTATCCTCTTTA
>JAEELU010000018.1 GCA_016282815.1 Acholeplasmatales bacterium | reverse complement strand
TGAGGTAAGAGGAGTAGGCTTGATGCTTGCAGTAGAATTTAAGGATACTAAATATGGATATCAGGTATCTAAGGGTCTATTTAAAAGAAGAGTATTAACTGCTGGAACATTGGTTAATGCTAAAACAATTAGATTTGAGCCTTCAGTATTAATTACTGAGGAGGATATTAAGCTAGTTATTGAGCGTATGGAGCTCGCACTAGAATGTACAAAAAGAGTTTTTAATTTATAAAATAATTACAATGGCGTAAATAATTGATTTACGCTTATTTTTTTGGAGGGAATATTTATGGAATGGATGATGTATATTGATGGAAAATGGACAAAGGGTGAGAGATCAGTAACATTTGAAACTAAGAACCCAGCTGATGGATCACATTTAGCAGATGTTTATGAATCATCTGTAAAGGATACTATAGATGCGATTAAGGCAGCTAAATATTCATTTTATAAGGATAGAAGCTGGCGTGATATGGATTCACAAACAAGAGGAGATATATTACTTAAGATTGCAGATAAGCTAGAGGAAAGAAAGGATGAATTTGCAAGACTAGAGGTATTAGATAATGGCAAGCCATTAAGAGAGGCTCAGTGCGATATCGATGATGCGGTTCATAATTTTAGATATTATGCATCATTAATTAAGGTTCCCCATGGTGGAGTATATGAGGTTAATGAGGGCTTTGGAAAGATGCATTCATATACAATTCATGAGCCTACAGGAGTGTGTGCTTTAATTACTCCATGGAATTATCCACTTTTAATGGGAGTATGGAAGCTCGCACCAGCCTTAGCTGCAGGTAATAGTGTTATTTATAAGCCATCTCCATATTGTGTATTATCAAGCATTAAACTATTTGAAATATTTGAAGAGGTTGGGATTCCTAAGGGTGCTTGTAATCTATTAATAGGTGGAGCTGAGGTAGGAAATGTTTTATCAGGATCTACTGATGTGGATATGATTACCTTCACGGGCTCAACTAAGGTAGGCCAGGCAGTAATGAGAAATAGTGCTGTAAATGTTAAGAAGGTAGGCCTTGAGCTTGGTGGTAAATCTCCAAATGTAATTTTCGCGGATGCTGATTTAGAAGGCGCAGTGGAATGGGCTATGATTGGAATATTTTTAAATCAAGGTCAAATCTGTAGTGCAGGAAGTAGAATTCTAGTAGAGGAATCATTCCATGATAAATTCGTAAAAAGATTAATTGAGCGTGCAAGCCATATCACAATTGGTAATCCTATGGATAATCCTGATATGGGACCTATTGTTAATGAAATTCAAATGAATAGAGTATTAGATTATATAGAAATAGGTAAGGATGAGGGAGCTAAATGTGTATTTGGTGGTCATAGATATATTGTAGGTGATTGTGCTAAAGGCTATTTTGTTAAGCCAACAATATTTGATTATTGTACTAGTGATATGAGAATAGTTAAGGAGGAAATATTTGGACCTGTCGTAACTATTCAAACATTTAAGACAGAGAGTGAGGCTATTGAGATGGCAAATGATACGCCATATGGACTTGCAGGAGCGGTATTTACATCAGATGGCTCAAGAGCCTTAAGAGTAATTAAAGAAATAAGAGCAGGTATTACCTGGATCAATTGCTATAACCCGTGCTTTAATGAGGCACCATGGGGTGGTTACAAAATGAGTGGTATCGGAAGAGAGCTTGGAGTTAAGGGTCTTGAGGAATACCAGGAGATTAAGCAAATAAATATAAATTTAAATCCAGGTCCAGTAGGCTGGTATCAAAATTAGGAGGGATTGTTATGTTAAAGGATGAATTACCAAAAATTATTACAAAAACCTTACCTGGTCCTAAGGCAAGCATTGTAATAGAAAGAAGAAAGAAATATATACCTAATGCTATAGGCTGTATTTACCCTGTTGTAATAGATAGGGCAGAGGGAGCAATAGTATTAGATGTAGATGGGAATAAATTCTTAGATTTTATTGGAGGAGTAGGAGTATTAAATATAGGATATAGTCATAATGAGATTATAGATGTAGTAAAGGCTCAATCGGAAAAATATTTCCATGCGATGTTTAATACGATGACTCATGAGGGTTATGTAGATTTAGCGGAAAAACTTGGAAAGATTGCACCTGTAAAGGGTGATGAGAAAAAGGTGTTTTTTGCAAACTCTGGTGCTGAGGCAGATGAGAATGCCGTGAAGGTTGCTAAGTCTTACACAAAAAGACCTAATATTATCGTATTTTCAGGAGCATTCCATGGAAGAACCCATTACACTATGGCTATGACATCTAAAAAGGCATATGCAGAGGGTATGGGGCCTCTTGCTGATGGAGTATTTAGAGCTCGCTATCCTTATTATTATAGAACTCCAGATGGAATCAACAGGGAAGATTATGTAGATTATTATATAAAGAGTATTTATGAAGTGTTTGAGGAATGTGCTGCACCCAATACTATAGCTGCGGTAGTAGTTGAGCCACTTCAGGGTGAGGGTGGATTTATTCCAGCCCCAATCGAGTGGGTAAAGGCATTAAGAATGATTTGTGATAAATACGGAATATTATTAATCGCAGATGAGGTTCAGTCAGGCTTTTGTAGAACTGGTAGAATGTTTTGTACTGAATACTGGAAGGAAGCAGGTGTTTGCCCAGACATTTTAACTACAGCAAAATCAATTGCTGCAGGTATACCATTATCAGCAATTATTTCTTCTAAAGACATTATGGATTCAGTAGCGCCTGGTGTTATAGGCGGAACCTTCTGTGGAAATCCACTTGCCTGTCAAGCTGCACTAAAGGTTATTGAGATTATGGAACGTGATGATTTTGCTAAGAGAAGTAGAGAAATTGGTGAAATTGTTATGAATAAATATAATGAGTTGACGGAAAAGTACGAGGTAGTTGGTGATGTAAGAGGCCTTGGTGCCATGATCGGTATAGAATTTGTTAAAAATAAAAAGACCAAGGAGCCAGATCCAATGCTAACTAAAAAGATAATATTAGAGTGTGCAAATAATGGCCTTCTTGTAGAAGGTGCTGGTACCTATAATAATGTTATCAGATTCTTAGCTCCACTTGTTATTACAGATGAACAGCTAATGAAGGGATTAGAAATTTTAGAGGGTGCCATAAAGGCTTGTTCTTAACTATCAAAAAGTTGAATATTGTTAATGTGAAAAAGGCTCGAAAAACTAATGGCGTTTTTACATCAAAAAAATGATAAAAAAAGTATCTGAAAAAATCAGTGAAATAAATCAAGTGGCTAAACTTGAAAAATGCTTTAATTAAGCCATATTTTAATGAGTACCAAAATTCAAATTTTCTTTTGAAATTTTCGCTCAAAAAAATGATGAAAAAACAACGTATATTTTTTTAATTTTTTTATTGCAATATTTGAAAAAAATAATATAATTAAATTCGTTCAAGTAATACTTGGATTATTTGGGGCGTTAGCTTATGTTACAAGCCAATAAAATTAAAATATTTTAGGAAAGGAAAAAGGGAAAAGAAATTAAATCTTTTCGTTCGGTAAACTGTGGTGAAAAAACCTATTATCGAATTGCACAATCTTGTCAAATTTTATGGTGACAATTGTGTAGTAGATGATATTAATTTAGACATCTACGAAAATGAGTTTGTAACTCTACTTGGTCCTTCTGGATGCGGTAAAACAACTACACTTAGAATGATTGGAGGATTTGAATATCCTACAAGTGGTGAAATTATTGTAAATGGTAAAATTATCAATGATTTACCAGCTTATGCTAGACCAATTAATACTGTATTTCAACGTTACGCATTATTCCCACATTTAAATGTATTTGATAATGTTGCCTTTGGAATCGTAAATCGTGGTAGAAGATTCATGATCAAATTCTACGGCGGTAAGCTTCAGGTTAATTATGATGCACTTGAGTATTCTGTAAAGATCGGTAAAAAGGATCAAAGCGTATTAAAGGACGCTAAGGAAAAGCTTGAGGCATTAAAGGTTAACGAGGGTAAGAGAAATGAATTAGAATCAAAGCTTGCTCAAATTATGAACGATGCTAAGGCAGAGGAAAATGCACTAAAGGAAAAAATAGCTAATATCTCTAACGAAGAGAAAAAGGCAAAGGATGAAGCTCGTAATGAAAATAGAGAGTATACTCCAAACGACTTCAACAAGAAAACTATTGAAGACTTATCAAATCAAATTAAGACTCTTAATGCTGAAACAAAGTCAAAAAAGAATGAAATCTCTAAGGAGATTAGTGCTTTAAAGAAGGAAGCTAAGGAAGTTAACTTCCCATGGCCTTCATACTTTGATGTTTCTAGATATTTAAATGAAAAGGTAAGAGAATCTGTAATCGATGCATTAGAGATGGTTAATCTTACTGGCTTTGAGGAAAGAAAGATAGATAAGATTTCTGGTGGTCAGATGCAAAGAGTTGCAATCGCACGTGCTATCATTTTAAAGCCACAAATCCTATTACTAGATGAGCCTCTATCAGCACTAGATTTAAAGCTAAGACAAAACATGCAATATGAGCTTAAGGAAATGCAGAGAGATCTAGGTATTACATTTATATTCGTAACTCACGACCAAGAGGAAGCTATGGTTATGAGTGATAGAATCGTTGTAATGAAGGATGGTATCATCCAACAGCTTGGTACACCAAAGGATATTTACAATGAGCCAGTTAACAGATATGTTGCTAACTTCATTGGTGAATCTAATATTATTTCAGGTGTATATGTAAAAAAGAATGTTGTTAAATTCTTAAATACTGAATTTGACGTTGTCGGATATGAATTCGAGGATGGTGAAGCAGTAGACGTAGTTATTAGACCAGAGGACTGGGATGTTGTTCCTCTAGATAGAGCTAAGATTACTGGTAAGGTAACATCATCTATATTCAAGGGTGTTCATTTCGAATTATGTATTGACGTTGAAGGCGTTGAATATGTAGTTCATACTTATGAGGATGTAAAAACAGATGAGATCATCGGATTAAGTGTTGACCCTTATGAAATCTGCCTAATGAAGGTAGATGGTTCTCCAAAAACTTTAGTTTCTCAAGAAGCATCACAGACTACTATTTTTGATCAGGAGTAGTTTATGCAAAAGGAGAAGAGAATAATCCCTCCTCATCAGGTATCTCATCGCCTTGATAGGATGGCAAGACCATATTTAGTATGGCTATATATATTCGCATTATTTCCAGTTGTTATTATGATTTTCTTAATGTTTGTTGATACTGAGGGTGTAAGATTCGACAGTATGCAGGCATCTATAGAGAATTTCCAAATATTAACAGAAAAATCTACAATCATCGCGTTCTTTAATTCATTAAAGTACAGTGTTGTTACAACACTTGTTTGTATATTCTTTGGATATTTAATTGCGTATTCATTATATAAATCAAAAATTAAGAATAAGTATTTAGTATTATTAATATTAATATTACCAATGTGGACTAATATTCTATTAAGAGTTAATGCTTTAGCATCAGTATTTAAGCCAAATAATATTTTAACTAGTATCTTTGGTATTCCATCAGGCTTAAATATTATCGGTACTGACTTAGCTATTTATTTAGGTATGGTATTTACTTATTTACCATTCATGGTAATGCCT
>JAEELU010000143.1 GCA_016282815.1 Acholeplasmatales bacterium | reverse complement strand
TGTTAATGTAACTGTTACTGGAACCCACTTAGCAACTAATGTTGTATCTTCAGATTCATCACACCATGTTTGAGATGTAATTTCATTTTCGAAATCAACATCACTTTCTAAGTACCATCCGCCGAATGTATATCCTGTCTTGTTAGTAGGTATTGGTAATGTACCATACTTACCACCTTGATATACTAACTTAGATTCAGTACTTACTGTTGAACCTTCACCTGGATCAAATGTAACTTCGATTTGATTTTGATACCAGTTAGCATATACTGTTAAGTTTGCAGTAAATGTACTAATAGTATCTTCAGTAATTAATATTCCATTAGCGTTATTTCTTCTCCATCCACCGAAGGCATAACCTTCTTTTCTTGGTAATGGTAATTCACCAATAGGTTGATCGTAAGTAATTTGCTTATTAGCAGGACTTACTGTTCCACCATTTGCACTGAAGCTTAATCTATAAGTCTTTGGTGACCAACGAGCAACTAA
Source organism: Acholeplasmatales bacterium (assembly GCA_016282815.1). GTDB lineage: Bacteria > Bacillota_I > Bacilli_A > Acholeplasmatales > Anaeroplasmataceae > Anaeroplasma. The sequence goes on along the minus strand of JAEELU010000143.1, from coordinate 8,844 downwards.
TGTTGTATCTTCAGTAAATGTATTTGTTTGGTTGTTATAAACTCTTGTATCAGTGTCTTCAACATACCATCCATCGAAGTTATAACCTGTTCTAGTTGGATTATTTAATCCAGTAATATTATTATTATATCTAATAGTTAATTGTCCAGGAGTTGAATTAGGCATATTGTAATCTAATGTGAATACAATATTCTTTTCTGTCCAATGAGCACGCATGTATGTTTCATTTGCCCAACTATATGTAGTACCTACATTAGCAGTACTATAATTTCCTGTATAGTTACTATATCTATAAACTTCATAATAATCGAAGTTATAACCAGGTCTTGTTGGTATTGGTAAATCATCCATTGCTTGATCGAATGTTGCATCGTAATAAGATACATCTAATGATCCACCATTTGCATTAAGATTTGCACGATATGAACGAGGTGTCCATTGAGCTACAACAGTAAAGTCGTCAACGAAGTCACTTACTGTAGTTTCACTTATAATTCTTGTTGTTCCTTCTAACATCCAGCTATTGAATGCATAACCATTTCTTGTTACGGAAGGCATTGTACCAATTCTTTGACCGAATGTTACTTGTTGATCTTGTGGAGTTATTGGTCCTCCATTAGCATCGAAATGCATCCAAACTTGGTTAGCACTCCATACTGCTGTTAAAGTTCTATTAGTATCTGTTTGATAATCAGTACCAGGAGTTATTTCATCTGTTGAATATCTAACTTTCCACTTACTTAATATGTATCCAGGATATGTATATGTATTATTTGTCCTGAATGTAGCTTTTGTTGAAGCTCTTTCTCCAGAATTATAATATACTTTCTTAGTTTCTCTAGCAGGAACTGTATTTGGACTTCCACCAGATTCATATGTAATAGAAACATCTTTGTTATATACAGCATAGAATGTGTAATCATGGCCTAGTGTTACTACTGTTCCTTCTTCAACTAATAATGTATCAGTTAAATCTCCAACTTTATCACTATCTACTTGAGTATATGATTCAGAAATTGGTTCTTCACTCCATCCGATTGGTGTCCATCCACTATAATTAGATGGTCTAGGTAATGTTCTTGTTCTAAATTCTTCTTTTACTAAAACATTATCATCTGTTGCTAAATAAACAGCAGTTTCAGAATAATTAGATTCATTACCATTTTGTCCTTGAACTAATGTTAATGTTCTAGTTGCTTCATAACGAGCATATACTTGAACATTACCAGGTATTAAGAATGATGTAGCACTAGCATCTATACTTACTTTCTTCTTAGTATATCCACTTTGTGTACTATTACTATAATACTCTGTTTGTGTCATTGGAGTTTCACAATTATTGTTCTTAGCATAGCAATAATATTCATAACCAACGAATGTCGCATCTTTATAATCTTCAGCAGGTTCTACTAGAGTAATCTCACAATTATTATTTCCACCTGTTGGTGTACAACTTAATATGTAAGATGCTTTAGAATATCCTATTAATTCATTACCTTCATATTCTGGAACTACATAATTCATTGTTGCACTTAATGCATCATTACTTTCAATAATTGCAATGAAGTTTGTATTACCATCAATTGCAGTTGTATGTTCTGTACGCCCTACTTCTACAGGTTGATTTCCTGTTCTAGACCAACCTAAGTGATTGAATGATGAGTTATCAATATCTTCAATTTCTGCTGTTTCAACAGTACACTTAGTTGCTCTTGAGTAAATATAACAGTAAGATGATTCAATTGTTGGAGTAAATAATTCTTCGTCTACTGAATTCCAATAAGCTGTAGCTTTCTTACCATATACAGCGTATAAATCTATATCACTAACACCTACTGTCTTTGTAGTTGGAATAACAACTTCAATTGTTACACCATTTACTGGTGTTTGAGCTACTGTAGGATCTTCAGTCCATCCTAAGAACTCATATCCATCTAATTGACCTTCAATAGATAAATCTACTGGATCATTCATTAATAATTCAGTATATGGGTCTAAACCATTTTCAACAATAAATCCATCTGGTTTATTATTTGTATTTAATTGTCTTCTAATGTGGTTTGAATCATAGTAGTATAATGTACCACCATTTGCATGGTATGTAATCTTATAATTACTATTCTCCCATACTGATACTACTTTAGTATGACCAGTTAATCTAATTTCATCACCCGGTTGATAAATTGTAGGATTTGATGAAGCTGCATCAGTTGATCTAACCCAACCTAGGAAACCATGTCCAGAATATAACAATTCTCCTTGATCAGCTAATACCATATCTACATAAGCAGATGAGAATAAATCACTTGATCTATAAAGAATATTATTTGTTTGTTGTGCTGGAGCAGCTCCAGTTACTCCTTCTTGATCTTCATAAGAATAAGTTAGAATAACAGGTTTAATATATACAGCATATAATTCAATATCTACTTTATTAGTATCATATGTACTTGCTGTATTAGGAGCAAATTGATAATCTAATTGTCCAGATTGTGGATTATAATCAGATTCAGCCCAACCCATTGCTGTATAACCGGCTATAGCTGCAGGAGTCTTAGTTGTAAATGATATTGGTGCTCTAGATACATTAGTAGCAGCTGAATCATCTGTTACATATGTAACTACTTGATTTACAGTCTCATCACGACCATATCCATTTTCATCTCTTATACCACTTACGTATCTAATAGTAATTCCGTGATCATATATAGCATATGCAACTAAATTAGCGTTTATATTAAATCTAATTTGATTATTTTCATCACGTTCGCCAACTGTACTATTTAATTGTTCTTTATTAGTAATCCAGTTTGAAATAAAGTATCCATTATATGTTTCTGTTCTATTTGGAGCTGTTATTTCACATGTTGAACTACCATTATATCTAGTACAGAATCTTTGAGTTGTACGTATGAAGTAATCACTACTTCCAGGATCTCTATCTAAGAAATTGAACACAACTTGTAAAGGATCATTATTTACCGTTACAGAATATAATGTTCTAGCTTCATATAATCCTGGTGTATATACATATTGGCTAGAATAATCAGCAAATTGAGCTGATCTATCAGTTGCCCAACCTAAGAAGTCTGAATTATTACTTGAATTCTTTAAAGTAATCTTATTAGCTTCATTAGTTGGTGATGGTAAATCAAATGTTACTGATGATTCATTATTCCATAAATATTTAATTTCTGTTGAAGTACCAAGAGTAAATCTACTTCCATCAAATGCATTATCTTGTAATATATATGTCATTTTAACTTCACGTTTAAATATAGCATATACATTAATTTCTGTACCAGGAGTTGCTGTTGCTACACCTAAGTTATATGTATTTTCAACTATACAGTAACCGTTAGTACCAGGCACATCGTTTTGACAATCTTTATCAGATTCTTTTGCCCATCCTACGAATGTATATTCTAGACTCTTAAACGCAGTGTATTGAGGATTATTTAATAATTCAATACTATTATTACCAGTTCTAGGAACTGTAATTCTATCTATAGAAGATGTAGCATTTTCTCCACCATTATAGACAGCATTGAATTTAATAATTACTGAGTCCTGGATAAATACAGGTTTAACTGTTGTATCTCCATTTATTTCAATTGTTGAACCTGGAGCATATTCTTCACCATTAATGAAATATCCATGTAGATAGAATTGATCCATACTTATTTCACGTCCTCTGTCGATTGTGAATCGACGAGTAGGACTTGAAGGACTACTACTTGAAATATAAACTGATGTACCACGAGAACTTGGTAAATTATGAATTAAAGTTGAGTTACCAGACATTTCGTCACTTAATTGACCAGTATTACTAATAACGAAATAGTTATAACTGTAGTCTAGTGTAATACTCTTTTCATATACAGCATAGAATACTGAATTAGCAGTTGGAGTATAATGATTTCCTACTGCAAGACTCTCAGGTCCTGGTTCAGCTCTTTCATCAGAACGCCATACACGAATACTACCTGTTGAAGGATCAGATGCAAATGAATATCCTCCAACTGTTTCATCAACGGCTTCAGGTATTATAATATCACCTGTATTTTCAACGATACCACCGATATCAAGAGCAAATCTTGTTCCAGCATGTAATGTATTAGTACTTATTGTTGAAATACCAGATACAAATGATACATTATATATACTTTCAAATAAAGCATAATATGTTTTACCAGCAGTTAATGTAATAGGTTCAGTTATATCAGTAGATACTGAAGATAACTCACTAGTATTTACTGTGAAATCACTTAATTCATTTAAATTAGAAATCCATCCGATTTGGTGTAATCCATTATAGTCATCACCATAACTTGAAGGATTTACTGTACAACTTGTATCTCCATCATATAAGTAACATTCATCTTCTACAACTTCGATATTTTGTTGTCCATAAGTATTAGTACCATTAAATCTAACAAATGTTACAGTTAATGGATCTTTAGCTCTTGTACGAGAATAATATGTTAAGTTACCAGTTAATGATAATGTTTCACCACCATAGTAAACTACTTCTCCACCTTCAGTTTCAGACCATCCGATAGCATCATAATTACCATATGGTTGGATGAATGGAACAGTAATATCACAACTTGCTTCATTATTATAAACTGTACAAGTTAATTCATCTTCATCTTCATATATAACAGCAGGATCATAATTACCAGTAGTATATATTAAGAATTCTGCTGAATAATTTTTCTTAAATACAGCATATAATGTTGTATCTTGAACTATTCTTGGTTGTTTAGTTAATACTTCTTTTGAGTTAGGTTCAGTTGCCCAACCAACGAATGTATAACCAGCTTTTGTAGCTGTGTAATTTAACCTAGCTAAACCATTATAAGATGATATAGAAACAACGTTATTAGAACCACCACTGAATGAAGTACCACCATTAGTAGCATAATCATATGTTACTTTTAATGTCTTAATTGTAAGAGTACGTTCTAATTCAACATGTTCTCCGTTACCACCTACTACAGATACACCAATATTAACTGTTGCTCCATCAGTAGTAGTACTAATGCTTTGAAGATTTGTTATTGGTGCTCTTCCAGGTTCTTTCTTAAAGTATGATAAACGTCCACCACTTGGTCCATATTCAACATTGAATAAGTAACTTGGTGATTTACTAATTCCTGGAGTGTAATATAAGTCAGCATCTTCTGTTGCAGTTATTACAGGAGCTCCAGTATCAACGTAAACTGATGCAGTATCACACTCTACTCCTGTTTTCTTTCCTTTAACTGTTGTTGCTTGGAAACATAACTTTTGAGCATTTATATGACTTGCAAATTGAATTGTTGTTTCATAATTTATTGGGTTACTTCCAATGTCTAATGTAATATTTGGAGTACATGGTCCATCAGTATTAGAAATACAATACTTAGCAAATTGAATACCATATACTGATTCAATTGTTACAGTCTTACTAGCTGACGTATTATATGTATATTGATAATCGTCAGTATTATTTGTTGTTATTAAATATCCATCTACATAACCATTAGTTGGATTATTAGTACTATCATAAATAATATGAATATCATCTTCAGGAGGTAATGGATCTACAACTACTTCAATAACTTTTTCAGCTTGTAAACCATTTAATCCTGTAGCTACAGCTTTAATATTATAAGTACCTTCTGTTAAGTTCTTTGTATTAGATATTCTTGTCCATTCTTCTGAAGTACCAACAGAATAATAATATTCAGCACTACCTCCAATTGGATAAGATATATTAAACATTAAGTCAACATTTATACTCTCTCCTTGTGTCCAAGAAGTATATAATCCAGATTGTGCTACTGTTGGATAACTGCTATTAACAATTATTCTAACATCATCACAAATCTTCTTAGATAATGAATCAGTACCTACAGCTACACATACATATTCAGATTGACTATTTATTGGGTATGGAATAGCAAGATTAGGTATTTCATATTGGTCTTCTCCACCTAAATCAACATATGTTGTTGGAGTACAATCATTACCATATGAACTATGACAATAAACTACACTTCTAATAACTTCATTTGATTCAACACTAATTATTCTTGATGCTGAAGCATAATATCCGTTTTGTCCTTCACCTTCCAAATCAACGAAGTCAACAGATAAAGTTTTTGGAACTTCTGGAGCTCTTACTGTTATGGAAACTGTACCAACAGCATCTTTTCCATTACCACCTATTGCTCTAGCTTTTAATGTATAAGTTCCTGGTGATAATGTTGAAGTATCATTAAATGCAAATTCATATTCTTCACCAGCAGCAGTAACAATATATGTATATGTTGTTGCTGCCCCACTTACAGGTTCAGTAATACTAAAGTAATAATCTGGTGTATATCTTTCACCTTGAATGAATGAAACTGGAGCTGAACCTAGAACAACTACATTAGGTGATTCAGAATCAACTTTGAATGTAGCATCAGCACATTGAACCTCTGTTTCTTTTCCTTGAATAGATAACGCTTTTGCACAAATGCCTTGAGTATAAGATTGCGTTGTAAATGTTACATCAGTACTTGCTGTTGCTCCACTTACATTGATATATCTAGTATTTAAGCTTGTACCAGGGACACACTTAGTGTCAGCTTCTGTATCAGCATTATATATACAATATTGAATTTGACCTACACCATAAGTTGCAGTTGCATTTATTGAAATTGATCCACCAGTATAATAAGTATTTTCAGATGAACCAGTATACATAGCTGGACCATAAGCCATAGTAATTGTTTCTTCTATTGGAGGTTCACCAATAACAACTACAGCTGTTGCAGAACCTTCTAATAAGTTCTTACCTACAACATCTAAACCAATAGTATAAGTGCCTGGTTCAAAATGATGTGTATTAGTCATTGGTTGTTTTTCATCATTTTCATCTAAATAATAGAAGTTTCTTGATTTTTCTCCACTTACGCTTAACTCAACTTCGAAGATACCACCATAAGCTTGAGTATCATCATAATCATAGTTAATTAATTCATAGTTAGCTATTACTACTGGAGCATATTGGTCAACTTTAGCATAATAACTAGTATCACATTCAGTTATAACTTTATCATTAGTATTCTTAGCAGAAACACAAGCCATTTGTGATGAGCCAGCTGTTGGATAATCTATTGTTATTTCACTAGTTAAATCATTTACCCCTGGTAAAATATATGTTTCATTTGGAGTACATGTACTTCCACTAGTAAAGCAATATTTAACTTCTTTTATTCCAGCAATTGTTGAAATAGTTACGTTTTTACTAGCCGCTGTTTTATATTCACCTGAGCCAACTTCTACAGCAACATTAGCAAACTTAATACTCATCGGGTCAGCAGAACCATCAGCTGAAACAAATATTTGAGTAGTTGCTGTTTTAACAATACCATTATTACCAGTTGCTTCTGCTTCTATTGTAATAAACTTGTTTTCATTAGCAGCAGCAGTTACTGTTCTGAAGTTTGTTAATAATGTTCTATCGTCTGTATCCGGATCATAATAGTAATACTTAGTAGTACCACTTGCTGGTCCATATGAAACAGTAAATAAATTAGTTACATCTTCGTTTTCGTTTATAGAGTATACATTAACTTCTTCTTTAGCTGATACTCTTGGATCAGTAGTATCTACTAGGAATCCCTCATCACAAACTGTATTAGTTGCACCTTCTAGTGATTTAGCATATACACATATAACTTGTCCACTAGAGGCAGATGTTGTAATAGGTATTTGTTTTTCAATAGTAGTACCTTCAACATTTGGAATAACAGTTGTAGGAGTACATTCGAATCCTGTTGTTACACATGATTTAGCTTCAGCAATTCCATATATAGCATTTATTGTAACTGTACGAGTTAAACTACTATAATGTGTTGCACCTTTAACTCCTTGTGTATTTCCAAAACTAATATCTACTGTGTCTGGATCAGGTTCTGGAGTAATTAGAATATAAGCATCAAGTGTTGCAACCATTCCACTTCCACTTGTTGCTGTTATTGTTATTTTAATATTACCTTCAGGTAATTCATTTATATTAGTAAAGTCATGAGTTTCTTCATTTACTGTATAAGCAAATGTTACTTCGCCACCACTTGGACCAAAGTCTGCACCATAAATAGTGTTCATTAATTTATTAGTACCAACTTGAATATCAGTTATTTCCTCTAATACTTTAATTTCAGGTTGATCCATATCTACTAGATAATGTGTTTCATCACATAAATACTTATTTGATGAAGCAGTAGTAACTGATGCACATACATATTGGGCATTTTGTGAAGTGCCAAATGTTACATCTTTAGTAAAGTTCTTACCACTAGCATTTGGTATATCAACATTTGGAGTACAATCTCCTTTTGTTACATCAGTAAAACAATATTTTGCAGATGTTATATCTTCTTCAGATGTAAAGATTATATCTTTTTTAACACTACTATAGAAACTAGCACCTTCTGGTTTAGTAGCAACTTCATTACCGAAACTAATTTCTAAAGTTTCTTCTAATGAACGCCAATGTGTTAAATATTCAGCTCCTCTTATTGGATGCCAATAAATATATTTAACATCTATAGCTGGGAAATCAGCTGCCGAATTATATACACGATTATTAATCATATCGGATATAGTTAAGGCATCCCCACTCATAATTATTTTATAAGCATATTCTGGTTGATTAGCCGGAATAGATCTTGCTGATATAGCAAAATCTTCTAGTATTGGGCTATAATCACCATGATTTTCAGAATATACGTCAAAAATATAATCTCCTACTATATAAGCATCATTTATGCCTAATGCTTTATATTGTTCAAATGTTAATTGTTT
>JAEELU010000142.1 GCA_016282815.1 Acholeplasmatales bacterium | reverse complement strand
CTAATTAGGAAGAATAATATTACTCCACATATTCCTATATTTGAGCATATAAGACCAACCTCACCCTGAAACGGAAAGTGGACTAATATAACAAACAATGCGAATATGAACTTTAAAGCATCAAGCGTATAATTTCTTTTATTAACATTTATTTCTTTAATAGGCATTAATGTTTCCATATGTTATCTCCATTAGAGACATTATAGCATATAAAAAATAAAATAAATATGCTTATTTCCCTTTCAAATTGTTATTATATGAAATATAATAATATAAAAGGGGTCTTGAAAAATGGATAGATATGTTAAAGCAGTAGAATATAAGAGGAGTGGCTATAATTGTACAGAGGCAGTACTTAAGGCATACTCTGATTTAATTGATTTAACCGATGACCAAATAAAAGCTATTTCATCAGGCTTTTGTATTGGTATGGGCTGCTTTCTAAGTACATGTGGTGCTTTAATAGGCGCTAATATAGTATTAGGTTTATTAAATAAAACAGGTAAACGAACTAATTCATTTTCAAGCGAGATGTTAAAGGGCTTCGAGGCAGCATCAGGCGCGACTATATGTAAGGATTTAAAGGGCATAGAAACAGGTAAGGTCATCTGTAGCTGTGACGATTGTGTAAAGAATGCATGTATTGTGCTTGATAGGGAGCTTGATAAGATCAAAAATATGTAAAAATAATATAGAGGATACAATGGAAAGGATACTATTTGTAGTAGATTACAGGAATTACAAGGAGAACGGAACCATTGGCAAAAGACCATCCTCTAGAGGGATAATCATTAAAGATAATAAGCTTGGAATGGTTTATTCAAGAAAATATGATTACTATAAATTCCCTGGAGGTGGAATTGATAATGGTGAAACTAATGAGGAAGCGTTAGTTAGGGAAGTTAAGGAAGAGGTAGGCCTTGAGGTAATCAAATCTTCTATAAAGGAATATGGACTTGCGATAAGAAAGGAAATGGGAAAAATAGAAGATATCTTCGTTCAGGAGAATTATTATTACTTTTGTGAGGTCACAGATAACATATTTGATCAGAAATTAGATTGTTATGAAGAAAAGGAAGGATTCATCCTTAAATGGGTTAGTCCTGATGAAGCTATAGATACTAATCTAAATCATGATCACAAGGAAAAAGGTGTACCACGTGGTATACACATGATGCAAAGAGAAGTTCAAGTAATTAGAATGCTACTTAGGGAAGGTTATTTAAAATAAGAGGAGATATAAGATGGGAAATCCATTTGATTTTACTTTTAAAAAAATATTGAAGCTTGCTAGAGCTTTATCAATAGTAAGAACTTTTGCTTACTTGGCTGGTGGAATATCAATATTAGTATTAAATGAAGCCATTGAAAACTATATATATTTGATAGTAGGTTTCGACGTATTAATAATATCAGCATTAGATTTAATGAGAGAGGCAGTAAGAAGAGGCTATAAGGTATCAAACAACCATATAGGAACTGCCCTATTCTCGTTTATTGTTGGTATATTGATACTTACAGTATTTCACCACGATATTTATATAGTAAGTGTAATGTGGGCAACTGTTACTGTAGTTAATTCAACTATGGAAATAAATGAAGGTCTGCATGAATTTCATGAGAAAAAATCCTTCTCGCTTATTAATTTATTATTCGCAGTAGCTGAAATTACTTTCTCAATTTTATTATTAATTGAGCCTGAGGAAAATGTTGAGCATGTTCATACTCATATTTACCTTTTAGGTATTGGCTTCATCTTGGAGGCAACAGAAGCTTTAATTGGTATATTCTCACCATTACTAGTTAAGGTACCTGTCGTAAATGCTATTCCTGGTGTTCAAAAAATCGCCGATGAAAAGGAAGATGAAAGAAAAGAACATGAGGAAGAGGTTAAGGCTGAGCAAGCTGAAAAGCAAAGAGAAAAGAGAAGACGTGAACGAATAAAAAAACTTAAGGAAAAGAATAAAAATGGTGCTTAATCAAGCACCATTTTACTTCGTAAAAAAAAGAAAAAGTTCCATGAAATGGAACATAGGAAAAAAATTGAAAAAGTGGAAACTAGAATAAGATTCTTTTATTAAAAGGTGTGCCGTTTCCTGAACACAGTTAAATAGTATATTACGAAATTTTTTTATTTCAACAAAAATTTTGTTCATATTTTTATGTAAATGTTTTCATAAGTTTTCATATGGAAAAATATGTTGAAATTATGGAAAAAATAGCCCATTTTTTTCTATTTAAATAATCAGACAATAACAAAAATGGCTATAACATAATATATTTGGCTTCAGCAAGCCCCTAGATAACTTGAAAGGAATAAATAATTGTGATAAAATTAAGCATATTATGGCTAATTATAAAAATTAATTTTTATAAGCTTTGGGGGTAATATTTATGGAAGTATTAATTAATAAGAATAGTGGTGTATTAGAGGTTAATGTTACAGGAAGAATAGATACTAATACAGCACCTGAGCTTGAAAGTGCAATAAATAAGGAGCTTGGTGACTTAAAGGTAGTAGAACTAAATTTAAGAGGAGTCATCTATATTTCATCAGCTGGATTAAGAGTAATATTAATATTCCATAAGGCATTAAGTGCTCATGGTGGAAAGCTAATAGTACAAAATGCTAATGAGGATGTAATGGATATATTTGATATGACAGGCTTCTCATCATTCTTAAACATAGAGGAGAAGAATTAAAATATGGATCAACATTCTGAAGATTTACTAGAGCAATATAGGAACAATTTAAAAAACTACGGGATAATTAAAAATATAGTATTAACAATGCTTAAACAGTATGTTAATGATTTTGGTACTATCGTTAACTGTGTTGAATCAAGAATTAAAACAGAGGATTCATTAATTGGTAAGCTTGAGCGCAAGGGCTCTAAATACCAAACAATTGATGATATAACTGATATCGTTGGTGCGAGAGTTGTTACATTCTATATGGATGAGGTTGATAAATTCGCTGCCAAGATTGAATCTAATTTCTCAATCGACTGGGAAAATTCAATTGATAAAAGAAAGATGCATAATGTAGATCAATTTGGATATATGTCACTACATTATATCTGTTCTATACCTAAGTCAATGTATTATGACCCAGATAATCCAAAAATCAATGAGATTAAATTTGAAATACAGGTAAGAAGTATCCTTCAGCATGCTTGGGCAACTATTCAACATGACGCTGGATATAAAACTGATGTTGAAATACCAAAGGAGTATTTACGTACATTTAGTAGACTTGCAGGATTACTTGAAATTGCGGATGACGCATTTTGTCAATTAAGAAATTCAATTGAGGATTATAGAAGAAGAGTAAGACAGGTAGTTAAGGATGGTACACTTGAGGATATTGAGCTTAATGGTGATTCATATAAGGCTTAT
>JAEELU010000141.1 GCA_016282815.1 Acholeplasmatales bacterium | reverse complement strand
TAGATAGAGATAATTCATTTGATGAAATCAGTGAGCATCTAAATGAGCTTATAGCTGATTTAAAGCCTGTAGTAGAATTTTGTGATAAAAATGATAAGTGCCTATCTATATGTGGTGAGCTGGCATCCATAGTTGATATAGCTGTAAGATTCTATGAAATTGGATTTAAGAATTTATCAGTATCTCCATCCATGATGAAGATGCTTAATAAGAGCTATACAAAGTATATAGAAAAAAACAAATCATAATTGAAATAAGGGAGAAATCCCTTTTCTTTTTTAAAAAATATTAACATTTGTTTTTTTATACTATGTATAGTATAATTAATGTGTTGTTTGAAATGGAGATGGAGTCATGAGTACTTTAGTAGTAGTAGGAAGCCAATGGGGCGATGAGGGTAAGGGTAAAATAACTGATTACCTAGCTCAAGAGGCTGACGTAGTAGTAAGAAGCCAGGGTGGTAATAATGCAGGACACACTATCAATTTTGATGGTGAAAAATTCGCATTAAGAAGTATACCTTCTGGAATTTTCAATCCAAAAATCAAGAATGTAATGGCTAATGGTATGGTTATCAATCCTAAGCAGGCTTTAGAGGAGCTAGCAGGACTTGAGGCTAGAGGAATAAAGGATTATCAATTATTTATTTCTAATAGAGCACACATTGTATTACCTTATCATGAAATGCTAGATGGTGCATTTGAGCAATTTAAGGGTGATAAGAAAATTGGTACTACTAAGCGTGGTATCGGACCTGCATATGCTGATAAGGCAAATAGAATTGGTATTAGAATGTGTGATCTAATTAATCCTGAGGAATTTGCTAAAGCATTAAAGGCTACTGTAACTATTAAAAATATGGAATTAAAGATGCTTGGCCTTGATGAGGTAAGCTACGATGATATCTATAATGAATATGTAGAATACGGTAAGAAATTAAAGAAGTACGTTTGTGATACATCATTATTATTAGAAGAAGAAATTGAAAAGGGCTCAAAGATTTTATTTGAGGGTGCCCAGGGTGTTATGCTATGTCTTGATCATGGAACATATCCTTATGTTACATCATCATCACCTACAGGCGCTTCAGTACCACTAAATGCTGGTATTGCTCCTAAGTATATAAATAATGTATTAGGTATTTGTAAGGCCTATACAACAAGAGTTGGTGAGGGTCCATTCCCAACTGAGCTACATGATGAGCTTGCAGATTATATCCGTGAGCGTGGTCATGAATACGGTACAGTAACTAAACGTCCTAGAAGAGTAGGATATTTAGATTGTGTTGCGTTAAATTATGCAAGAAGGGTATCAGGTATTAATTATTTATCATTAATGCTATTTGATGTATTATCTGGTATTAAGACATTAAAGATTTGCTATGCATATGAGCTAGATGGTCAAATTCTAAAGACTATGCCTGCAACATTAGCAGAATTAGAAAGAGTAAAGCCTGTATATGTTGAAATGCCAGGCTGGGATGAGGATATAACTCATGTTACATCATTTGATGAATTACCAGAGAATGCTAAGAAGTATTTAAGAAAGATAGAGGAATTAACTAAGTGTGAGGTTGTTATTTTCTCTGTTGGTCCAGATCGTAAACAAACAATTAAGCTTAAGGAAATATTTTAATGGATAAAATAATAGTATCATCATGTATTTTAGGTAATAATACTAAATATAATGGAGGAAATAATTATAATCCCTTAGTAGAAAGGCTAAAGGAAAAATATATTATTATTCCAATTTGTCCTGAGGTGATGGGTGGCTTAGGTATTCCTAGAATTCCATCAGAAAGAATAAATGATAGGGTTATTAATAAAAATGGTGATGATGTTACTAATAATTATTTATTAGGCCTTGATAAGGTATTAAAGCTTATTGAAAACGAAGAAATAAAATATGCAGTACTTAAGGATGGAAGTCCTTCATGTGGTAGTAAATATATTTATGATGGTACATTTACTGGTAACAAAATACATGGTATGGGTATTACTGCCGAGGGCTTATCAAAGCTAGGTATTAAAATAATAACTGAGAAAGAGATAGAAGAAATATTATGATAGTTGCTATAACATATGAAAATGGAAATGTGTTTATGCATTATGGTAAGACTAGACAATTCAAAATTTATGAAATAGATAATAATGAAATTAAGTCTAGTAGGGTAATAGATTGTGGAGAATATTCACATCATACCCTAGCTGATTTATTAGCTCTTAATAATGTAGATACATTAATTTGCGGAGGCTTAGGTGGTCATGCTGTTGAATCACTTATGGCTAAAAATATAAGAATATTTAATAACGCATCAGGTAACGTTGATATTGTAATCAATGAATTCCTAAAGGGTAATTTAAGCTTTTCTGGTGCTAGTGAATGTGGTTGTCATCACTAAAAATTAAGGAGAATTAAAAAATTCTCTTTTTTTTTGTAAAAAAATGATAAATTTTCGAAGAATTTGACTATTATTTTATGTACATTTGAAAAGGAGTCATTTTTTATGAGAAGAATTAAGTTATTTTTTATTGTTGTATTTTTATTTTTAATGTCCTTTAGTATTAGTCTAATTGATGCTAGTGCTAAAGGCTATGTACCCGACGGATATCTAGAGGTTACGAATAATGAACGAGATGGTATGCGTACACCTGGTGTTACATTTTGTCATATATCTCCACATTATGGTGTCGATATGGATGCCTTGAGGGAACAGTATAGGAATGTGTTCGCTCCATATGGTATTAGAGGTACATTTGAATATATTAATAGGCTTGATGTAATATTTGATGATCATGTAGTACAAACGTATCTAATGCTTAGAATAATAGTAGAGGATTCTATTGTCAAGGAAATACATTATATATTTGATGATATGGAATATTATTATTTACCAATATCTGAGAGTGCTACAGGAGAATATCATGAATTTACAGGCTTTGATTTTAATGAATATTATGGAGAGAAGGTAGATTGCTGTGTAGTAGGTAAGCAATCTGATGCGAGTGGCCTTACTATATATGGAAGTGGTAATAAAAGATCTTTTGAGGCAATATTACCATTACTTTACACTGATATGATATTTGTTAATTATGATATAGATAAAACTAATAATACTGTTACTATAGATTATAATAATCCGATTAGTAGAGAAGAGATTGCTAAGAAGGTAGGGGTTACTGCTGATTATATTGAATATGCTGTTAGAGTAGATGATTATGAAATAATTAGTTATACCTATGATCCTGATAATGTAAGTCCTAATAATTATAATATTAGGCTTCGTGGTATGGGAATGTATCAGGAGCTATATATTAAGGATATTACAGTTAGGGCTATAGACTATAATCCAATAGAAATAGATAATATTTTTGTTAAATATTATGAACCAATGGATAAATTCGATATATTAGATAAAGTTAATATATCAATCGATTATAATGATATAGATTTAAAAACAGAATATTTTAATCATACTGGTGAAATAGGAGGCTATGATTATAGTGTAACTATAGGTACTGCTGATAATGGTATTTATAGAAAAACGGCAAGAATAGTTGTAGTGGATGATTTAGCACCTGAAATATCAGGACCTGATTATTTAGAAACTAATACTGAGAATAGATTAACTATTGATGATATAAAAAGAGAATTTAGAGCGATAGATGATTATAGTAATGAAGGAGTTTATATTGAACCTGAGGATATAGGTGATGAGAATAATTATTATCAAAATAATTATAATAAGGCAGGTCAATATAGCGTTAGAATAAATGCATATGACAAGTTTGGTAATCATAGCTATAAGGATATTGTTATATATGTTTCTGTAGGTCCAAATTCGAATCCTAGTGTAACAAGTAGTAGTGAATCAACGACTGGGTCTATTCCAGCCAGCTCAAGCTATTGGGAGGAATATACTACAACATCTAATTCAACTACTACAAGCCTTCCGTCAAGCACTAGCACGCCTACAGTGGCCCCATCTACATCTAAATCAAGCTCTAGTACACAAATTACATCGAATACTCCATCAGCTACTAGTCCAGCCACATCATCAAGTGCTACAACAACTAGTCCAGCTACTAGCTCGGCTATATCATCAAGTGCTACAACAAATCCTCAAACATCAACTAACTATTGGGATCAATTTATAACATCATCTACATCAAATACTACACCTTCTACAAGTAGCTCTACATCTACAAGTACACCAAGTAGTAAGCCAAGCGTTACTAGCTCATCATCTACTAAGGCTACCTCATCAAGTGTAACTCCATCTACAACAACGGAGTATACAGGATGGGATGCGGTGTTATCCATGAAAAAATCATATGATGAGATGATGTCAAGATTTAATAAATCATCAAGCACTACTGGAGTAGAGCCATCACAATCATCTACACCTAGTATTTCATCTAGTAGTAGCACCTCTACATCAAGGTCAATTCCTACTACCACACCAAGTACTAGTATACCTACAACAAATGTAGTACCTAGCACCTCTAAAGCATCTACAACTACTACAGCTATTCCATCAACCTCAAAGGAATCATTAGATATCATTCCATCTAAATCTAAGATTAATATTCCAACAGTAGTAGATTCGACTACTACTAGTACATTTAATGTAGAAACAAGTATTACACCATCTACTACTAAATCTACTACCTCATCAATTACTAAGAGAAACACAAGTAATGAGGAGTTTAGGCTTTCTACAAGTGTAAATAATAGATTAACAATTGATAATATAAAGGATTCACTATTAGATTCAGATATTATAAGTATAGATGAATATGATTCAGTAACTATTGAAAGCTCATATTTTGATACACCTGATGTTGGTGGTGAATATTTAGTTACAATTAAATATCCAAATGGCGCGAAAATAAGCTATAAGCTTGATGTAGTAGATAATAATAAAAAGACTACTGAAAAGAAGGATAGCACAACACTTTATATTCTAATAGGGGCAGGTGCTGTTATATTATTCCTAATAATAATTATTGTTTATATGCTAAGGAAGAATAAGAATGAAAAGAAGGCTTAGTATATTATTAATAATATTATCCTTTATACCATTATTATTTATTAATACCAAGGGAAGTAGTAAAACCATTGATGATTATGTAGCTGAATCAAATATGGATTTATCTATATATAAAGCATATCAATTTAATTACATATTTATTAATGATAGGATGCTTAATGGTATTAGCTATAAAATGGTTAATTATCCTAGTATTGATAATATATTAGATGGAGAATATCATATTGCTATTTCGATAGATAATGATATGAAATTAGAAATATATTATTATGTTAAGGATAATAAGGGTTTATATTTATATTTTGTTATAGATGAGGATGTATTCCTATTAATTACTCCTGATAATGTAGAATCTACATCCTTAGATTTAAGAAAATATGATTCTATATTTAAAATAGATTTTAATAATATGAGAACGGATGGAATTAATAAGGAACAATTCTTTTCATTTATGGATTATATGGGGTTTGAATATGTTAATACCCTATTAATTAAGGAAAAGAAATATGATGAGATATATTATATAGATAATGCTAAAAGCTTAGATGAATTAAATAATACAAATTATAGTGAGAATCAATATGATTTTATGATTGGAGGCTATGATAGTAATAATGTTGGGACATATGAATTCTATTCATGTCATTTGATTTCAGAAGGAGTATTATATATTAATCATTACATAATACGTATTTATGATTCTACATCAATAATATGTGATGATATTACAGTAAGCTATAAGAATCCTATGAATATGAATGAATATAGGAATAATCATATTCATGGATATAATATGGATTTTAATATAAATGAATATGTATTATATTCTGATTATTTTTATGGTAAGAGTAATATATTAGGTAATTATCCAGTCACCTTTTATTATAAGAATGATGATATTGAATTTGAATCTGAGGGTATGATTAGTGTTGTCGATGATATACCACCAATCATAAAGGGTAATACTAACGTTATTAATGATAAGCTATCAAAAAAAGCAGTAGATATATTTGAGGTATTAAAGAACTATAAGGCTTTTGATGAAATAGATGGTGATTTAACTGATAGAATAAGAATTACTAATTTAGATAATTATTCTGATGAATTAAATAAGGGTGGTACATTTAGGTTTTTAATATTATGTGAGGATAATAGTGGTAATGAGGCTAAAAAGACAATTAAATACATAATAGAGGATGATATACCTCATGAGGAGCCAGTAAAAACTATAGAGCCTACTACAACCGAGAATACTGAGAATAATATCACATCAAGTATTGTTTCTACATCAGATCAAATAATAATTGAATACACATTAAGATGTAATGCTAATAATCCACTAGATATGGATGAATTAAGAAGAAAGCTTATATTTTATGGACTTATAGATGATGATTATGATGGTGAAATAATAAGTGATTATTTTGGTAATGAGAGTGTTAATGGCGAATATCAAATATTAGTTAATAATAATGGTAAGCATTACTATAGCCT
>JAEELU010000140.1 GCA_016282815.1 Acholeplasmatales bacterium | reverse complement strand
GCAGGTATTATTAAAGAAAACCCAGTATTTGTTGCATTATTAGGTTGCTGTCCTACACTTGCTACAACAAAGAGTGTTGAAGCAGCACTTGGTATGGGTTTATTAGTTATATTAGTATTAATTGGCTCAAATGTTTTAATTTCTTTACTTAGAAATATAATTCCACAAGAAGTAAAGATTCCTTGCTATATCGTAATTATAGCTACATTCGTTACAATAATAAAAATGCTAACTCAAGCATTTATTCCTGCATTATATGATTCATTAGGAGTATTTATATCACTAATAGTTGTTAACTGTATAATTTTGGGTAGAGCTGAAGCATTCGCATCTAAAAATGGACCTAAGGCATCATTCTTCGATGCAGTAGGTACTGGTATTGGATTTACAATGGCATTATGTATTATTGCATTTATTAGAGAATTCATCGGAACTGGCGCATTAACATTTGGTTATTACTTCCCACTTCCTACACCACTTAAGTGGCAAATATTCCCTGATTCTTTAGCTATTAGCTTATTTGTTCAATCTGCTGGTGGCTTCCTAGTATTAGGATGCGTTCTTGCATTTATTGCATGGCGTCATAATGTTGGTGAAGACAAGAAGCTTGCTGCTGAAAAGGCAAGAATTGAAGAGCTAAAGGCAAAGAAAGCTGCAGAGGTTGCTGCTAAGAAGGCTGCTGAAGAGGAAGCAAAGAAGCAAGAAGAAGCTAAAGCTCAAGCTGAAGCACCAAAGGAAGAGGCTAAGGTAGAAGCACCTGAGGTTAAGGAACCTGAGGTAAAAAAAGAAAAGCCTTTAGAGCCAGCTAAGGAGGTGGCATAGTATGAACTGGATAGTTGCATTTGTACTTGGTATAGTTAATGCTATGCTAATCAATAACGTAACATTATCAAGATTCTATGGTATTTGTCCATTCTTAGGTGTATCTAAGAAAACATCTAGTGCCTTAGGTATGGGTGTTGCAGTTACATTCGTAATTGTTCTAGCAAGTATTATTTGTTGGCCAATCTATGAATTATTAAAGCTTGCTGGCATTCCTTTTATGGATACAATCACTTATATTTTAGTTATTGCATCTTTAGTTCAATTAATTGAAATGATTATTAAGAAATATTCACCATCTTTATATAAGGCATTAGGTGTATATTTACCACTTATTACAACAAACTGTGCAGTATTAGGTGTTGCACAAGGAAACACAGACCAAGGCTTAAGCTTTGGTGATTCAATGGCTAATGCTATTGGTACTGGTGTTGGTTTCGCTTTAGTAATATTTATTTTCTCAGCAATTAGATATCGTCTTGATGCATCTGATACTCCTAAAGCATTTAAGGGTATTCCTATCGCTTTAGTAACAGCTGCTTTAATGGCAATGGCATTCCTAGGCTTTAACGGAATGATTAAGTAATATGGGTCCAACTGGATATTTAATCATAAGTATTTGTTTAATTGCATTTTTAGTAGTATTATTCTTTGTTACATTTGTTAAAAATAGGAAAACCCCTGTTCCTAAAGGTTGTGAAAACATCCAAATTAATGAAGAAAACTGCAGTATGTGTAACAATACTTCATGTAGTATTAAGGAAAGATTCGATATAAAAAAGCTAAAAGAAGAAATCGAGAAGGATGAAATAGAGGAGGATAAATAGTATGGAAATTTTGTGGTCTGTAATAATTCTTGCAGTACTTGGCTTAATCTTTGGATTTGGTCTTGCAGTAGCAGCTAAGGTATTCCATGTGGATATCGATACAAGAATTGAAGATATAGCTAAAATGCTACCAAACGCAAACTGTGGTGCTTGTGGATTCCCAGGCTGTGCAGGTTTTGCTGAGGCAATAGTAGAAGGTAAGGCAGAAAGCCTTAGTCAGTGTAAGCCTGGTGCTAAATCAGGTAAGCCTGAAGAAATAAGAAAATATTTGGATGAGCATCCAAATCCAGATGGAAGTATTAATCCAATAAAGAAGTAAAACAAAAAGGAAGATTTCAATAGAATCTTCCTTTTATATTTACTTAGTTTTTTCAACCTCTATTTGACTAGATTGGATTGATCCAGTAGGACAGACAATTACACATAGATGACATCCAACACATTTCTTTGGATTTAAGTTTGGCTTTCTATTGATAAATTCAATAGCTTGGTGTCCACCATCGCTACAAGATATATAGCATCTACCACAGCTTACGCATGTTGAGCGGTTAATCTTTGGATATATTATGATATCACGCTTCATCTCTTTAACATCAACTACTTTATTTTTGTTAAAGCCCTTTAGCTGATTTATTGATATGTTATTTTCTCCTAGGAATAGCTCAAGACCATCTATTAAATCCTCAATAATTCTATATCCATATTCCATAACTGCAGTAGTAACTTGAAGTGATTTAGCTCCTAATGATAAGAACATTATCGCATCCTCGTATGTATATATACCACCCATACCAGAGATATGCATATCGGCAAGCTCTTCATTTTGGGATAATTCAGATATAAATCTTAAAGCGATAGGCTTTACAGCTGGACCACTTAATCCACCAACCGCTATTTGATTGTTACCAGTATTATATATATTTTCAATAATACTGAATTCAGTTATTGATTTGATAGTATTTATAGCAGCAATACCCTTAGCTCCACCACGCTTCGCAGCTAAAGCTGCTTCAGACATAGACATAACGTTTGGTGTTAGCTTTGCAATAACTGGTATATTAACTACACTTGTTACAGCCTTTGTATATTTTTCTACTAAGCTTGGTATTTGACCAACATCACTACCTGTATCATCCTCAGTCATATTAGGACATGAGAAATTAAGCTCTATGGCAGAAGCACCAGCCTTTTCAACTCTCATAGCTAAATATTTCCATTCCTTTTCGTCTCTACCCATTATTGAGATTAATAAGAATTTAGTAGGGAATTCCTCCTTAATCTTACTAATCATTTCAATATTATCAATAACTGAGTGATCACTTAATTGTTCAATATTTTTAAATGACTGAATTGTACCATCTAATCCTTTTATTGCAGAATAACGTGGAGAAGCCTCATGCATGTCAAACATTGATATTGTTTTAAATGACGCTCCAGCCCATCCGGCTAAAAATGCTCTCTTTAGCATATCATAGTTGGATGCTACAACAGAAGAGCTAAGTAAGAATGGATTTTCTACAGGTATTCCACAAATAGAAGTCTTCAAGCTTAATCTTCTAAATGTAGGATTATGAATTTCTTTTTCCTCATAACACTTAGATAGGATAGCTTTAATTTTAACTTCACCTGGAATTACACAGAAATTTTCACATTCAGCATCACAATTTAGACATGCGTCAGTTAAGTGTTCTATAGCTCCTTTATAATTAGCGAATCGTAAAGATCTTATAATTCTACCAGGATCAACACCATTTGAACATCCATTTGTACACATAGGATTGTGACATAAAAGGCAAGATGTTAAATCCTTTTTAGAAATAGGCATACTCATAAAGATACCTCCTCGTATTAATTTAATAAACCGTCTTATTTATTAAATTATAACATACTTTATTTATTTTGTATTGTTTTTTAAAATTAAAAAATAGCACCGAAGTGCTATTTTCTAGTTTTTGCTATTTGAGCATTTAATATTTCATTGTAGATATTTAAATCATTATCATCATATATTCCATATTCTTGAGCTATTTCATAATAGATTTCATCTATAGTATGAAGCTCAATATTTTTTGATTGGAATAGGTTATCAACAAGCTCATTAACATATACGAAGTATTCATCTTCGATATTTTTATTTTTATCTATTGTTTCAACAAGCTTACCTTTAAATTCTAATAATGGCTTAATATCATTATCTGATAGATTATTAGATTTTGCCTCATCAATAAATTCATTAACATATAATAATAAATTTATTGTCTTAGCACATTTTTCCATGTCAGTAATATTCTTTTTAAATGTAAATTCATATAAAGAATTAATTAGATGGAAATTATCATAAATATAATCAAAACCAGTAGAGAAGAAGATTTGTTCATCATCAGAAAGCTTTCTTTTTTTATTTTCACTGCTTAAATAGTCTACGACCATTAAAACAGGAGAAAACCTTGAAATAATCTTACTATCATTTTTAACTAATGTAGATATTAATTCATAATTCTCATGCTTAAATGCTTCATAATCCTCAAAAATATCAATGTTTTCCATATTATCTAGTTTTCATTTGAGGGAATAGGATAACATCACGAATAGTAGTAGACTCAGTTAAGAAGATAATTAATCTATCTACACCGATACCAATACCACCAGCAGGAGGCATACCATATTCAAGTGATTCAACGAAGTCAGTATCCATTTCGTTAGCTTCTGCGTTACCCTTAGCCTTTTCAGCTAATTGTTCCTCAAATCTTTCCTTTTGGTCAATTGGGTCATTTAATTCTGTATAAGCATTAGAGAATTCCTTACCACCAATGAATAATTCAAATCTTTGAACGAATCTTGGATCGTTAGGATCCTTCTTAGTAAGTGGAGAAATCTCAATTGGATGACCCATTAGGAATGTAGGTTGAATTAATGAGCTTTCACAATATTCCTCAAAGAAGGCATTAATAATATGACCTACAGTGAAGTGAGGCTCAACTGGAACCTTATGTTCCTTAGCTATTTGTGTAGCTTCTTCAAGAGTATAATTATTAGCCTTGAAGTCTACACCTGTAGCTTCTTTAATTAATTCACACATTGTAACACGTCTGAATGGCTTAGATATATCAATTAATCCACCATTTTCAATTGTCATTTCTTCAGGATTTTCAATATCAGTAAATGGGTTACGGAAGATAGTCTTGCCGATTACCTTATTAGCTGCGTATCTAATAACACCTTCATTTAAATCCATCATTGATGATAAATCACCAAATGCTTGATATAATTCTACAGTTGTAAATTCAGGGTTATGAGTTTTATCCATACCTTCATTACGGAAGATACGACCAATTTCATATACACGCTCTAATCCACCTACTAATAATCTCTTTAGGTGTAACTCAGTAGCGATACGTAAGTAGAAGTTAGCATCTAATGCATTATGGTGTGTAATGAATGGACGAGCAGTAGCACCACCTTGGATATTTTGAAGTACTGGAGTTTCTACCTCGATAAAGCCTTCATTATCGAAATATTCTTGCATAGCACGAATAATTCTTGGTCTTTGGATAGCAACTCTCTTAGCTTCCTCATTCATAATTAAATCTAAGTATCTTCTACGATATCTTTCTTCAACATCTTGAAGTCCATGGAACTTTTCTGGAAGAGGTCTCAATGCCTTAGTTAAGTGAGTATACTTTTCACATCTAACTGTAATTTCACCAGTTTGTGTTAGCATTACGATACCTTCAACACCAACGATATCACCTATATCAGCTAGCTTAAATAGGTCATATGCTTCATCACCTACTACATCCTTTCTGATATAGATTTGGATTTTACCTTGCTTATCTTGGATAGAGAAGAATGATGCCTTACCCATCTTACGGATAAACATAATTCTACCTGCTACAGTAACAGTGATGTTTTTACCTTCAATATATTGGTGAAGTTGTTCCTTCATTTCCTCTTCATTTAAGCTACTATTGTTAGCCTTAAATGCTTCGATTTCTTTATTTGCAAGATCCTTTACCTTTTGGCTATGATATTTAACATCAAATCTTTGACCAAAAGGGTCAATTCCTAATTCTTTATACTTTTCTAGCTTATTACGTCTTACGATTTCTTGTTCTGATAGATTATCCATATAAATCAACTCCTTAAAAATTCTTAATGATTATAACACAATCATCACTTTAAAATCAAATAATACTTAAGTATTATATATTATTTACTTATTTTGGCAAGCTTAAAGCGTTATTACTTGGTAATAATCTTAACTATTGTTTTCTCTATTTTTGTTTTTGTGTTATAATGATATGCGAAATTTGAAATTAAGAATTTGG
>JAEELU010000017.1 GCA_016282815.1 Acholeplasmatales bacterium | reverse complement strand
TGAAATTGATGGTGTAACTGAATTCGTTCCATTCAAGATTTATTTTAGAATTGGTAGAAATAGCAATAATGAGATTGATGTAAAGATTGCTGATGAATTTAATGTTGGCTCTAAATCAAGTAAGATCAATGTCATGACTGCAAGAAAATTCTCTAATAAGGAAAAGGCAGAATTAAAAAGACAATTCGATAATAATGAATTTGAAAAGGATAGATTATTAATAAGTGATAATATTGAAGCTATCCTAAATCAAACTATCATTAAAATTAATAATTATGTTTTAGATTTTGATAATTCACCACAATGGTTTAAGGATTCTGATTTAGGTAAATATATCCAAAAGGCATTAATGACAGTAGAGGATCCATTCATTTCCGCTACAGCCCAATTTAGATATATTACTCAAACACCACTTCCTTATAGCTATTTAACAGTATTAATGAAGAATAGCCTATCTACAACAGGTGAGAAATATGATATTAAGGTTGCTTCATCAGATGATAAGAATCTTAATAATTTATTAAATATTTGTCCTATTTGTAGTGAGCCTATTAATCAAAATAATAAGCTTGTATCATCTAATGAATATGAAACAGGATTCATTGGCTGTGAAAGCTGTATGAAGGTAAAATGTATTGAATGTGATAGCGTATGGAGTGAGAAGAAGCTTCCAATACCTATCAATAAGAAAATAAGAAATAAGTATTACTACAAGGCTGGTACTTGTGATTCACCTTGCTCAGTTAATGATATTTCATTTGGTAGCCCATTATGCTCATTACATGCTAAGAGATGCTTCGACCCACAATGTAGTGATAGAATCCATCCAGCTAATGTAATAACATACTGCTCTAACAAGCAAAACTGTGAATACTCATATTGTGATGACCATGTTGATGGAAATTTATTTAAGTGTGAAACTCAGGTATGTAGAGATAAGGAACAGCCTAATATGTATTGTAAGGAATGTAAGGATACATACCTTAATACATGTAGTTACTGTGGTAAAACAATGTGTAAGGACTGCTCACTTCCTGTAATTGAGGAGGATGGAGTAGATGGATTTGTTAAATCCAAAACAGAATTTATTTGTGTTGACTGCTTTAACAATTTAAAGGGTCCAACAAAATTCGAAAAGAATAAACGTAATAACGTATTTGATTATGATGCTGAATCAGGTGAAATGTATCCTAAGAGTAGAAAGTATGTAGAGCCTTATGGAGACCAGGATGATTCTGATGATAGATATATCTATATCGAGAAATCACTTGCTGAGGAAGCATATAAGAGAACTAAAAAGGAAAAGAAGTATTTCTATTATAGAAATGAAATAGAGGAATGCTATAGCTGTGGAGAGCAGTTTAGATTCACAAGAAAAGCAGATGATGATACTAAGCATCTATATTGTGAGGACTGCTTAAATAAGTGTAGCCTATGTGAAAGATTAATGCCAAAGGAATCAATTCTTGAAATTGGTGAATTTGAGGACAATAAGGAATATTATTGTAAGAAATGCTATGAGGAAAAGTGGATCATTAGTGATTTAAATAAGAATAATGAGCCATTCCAAGAAGAAAAGTCAACTATCTATAATAGCGTATTTAAAAATGATAATGAGAAGCTTAAGGATTTAATTGTTCCTGTTAAAAAGGATCAAATTTTCACATGCCCTGAAACTGAATTAAATATCAGTACTTCTCAAACTAAGGAATGCATTAAGTGCCACCAAACTTATTCTGTAACAAACTTTAAGGATAATGTTGAGGAATGTAGAATTTGTACAAAGCTTGACAATTTCGATTTAATCGATGGTGGTAATGATAGAAGTAAGCTAATGGTTAGAGCATTCTATGATAAGAAATATGGCGATAAAAAGAAATTTAGAACATGTGTATCTAAAAATATGCTTATGATTGAATTTGAAAAGGATGATAATAGATTCCTAGAAATCTATAAATACAACAAATCCAAGAATAAGTATAAATTTGTTGAACAAATAAATGAAAATGATAAATAGGAGTTGGGATTATGGAAAATGATTATTTTAGCATAGTAAAAAACATTTTAATAAGACGAATGACTATTTTAATTGGACTTGTAGTAGTATCTTTACTTAACATATTATATTTTGTTGTTACATTTATAATTAAGGGTAATAACATGATATTTATGATTTTAGATGGTCTTGTTTGCTTAACAATAACTGCATATACAGTTTATTTTATAGTCAAAGCTAAAAATGCGATGTTTAGAACAACGTATAAGCTAGGAAGAGTAATAATGCTATTACCTGCATTATTCTTCCTAATATTTATGATCTATTCATCAATTGCGATGAGAGTAATCAATTATGAATTACTTGCTTATTTCTTAATCGCATTTGGACTTGAAGTATTAATATTTAGATTTAATATCAAGGATAAGAATAGATTTAAAACTAGCTATTTAAAGCTAATAATTGGTGTTATTGCTTTAGCATTAGTAGCTCCAGCTGTATATTTATGCTATAAGGTTGGATTAGAATTTAGTATTGGTGATTTATCTAGATCTATTAAATACGAGGTAGTAGATGGTAATCTATCTGTTAGTGGTGTTTATACAGGTCTATCATCTACATTAAACATTAAGGATTCATACTACAACATGAAGGTTACTGCAATATCTGAGAATGCATTTAAGGACGAAGCATTCCTTAAGGTTGTAAGAGTACCAAATAACGTAACATTAATTGGTGCTAATGCATTTGAAGGAGTAGATGATGTATATCTTGATGGTAGCCATCAGCTAACAAAGAATTCAATGAAGGGTGTAAAGGTTGTCCATATTACTAACAAGGATGCCGTAGTTACAGCAGAGGATGGATTCTTTGATGGACAGTATATCGATGTTGATAGAGCATTAATCGATATGTATAGAAAGGATGCTACATTCAAGAAATATGATGTTCATCCTGAAATAGGCGCTGATGAGGTTTATGTTAATTTCCAAACTGATAGTGAATACATTAGTACACTAATCATCAAAAAGGGAGCTAAATTAACATATGATGCATTAAAGAATTCTACAGATAATAATCAAAGAATATATCATTTATCTAAGGAATATCAAAATGATAATGATTATTATAAATCTATTTATCTAGCTAATGATGATGTATTACCTTATTGGGTAGATAATAATGGAACAAGAATTGAATTTGATAAGGCAATTAATAAATCATTAGATATTAAGCCAGTATTTGAAAAGATTAAAAAATACACAGTTGAATATCATCTTGGAACAAATAAGGATGTTGATTATTATGTCAGTGATTCAAGAACTGTAGATTTACCAACAATAGCTGAAAAGCCAAGATTAGGATTTAATCATTTATCATATACTGCAGATAGTAAACTAATTACTAGAGTTGATAATACAATTACAAATAGTAAGATTACAGCTAATTGGGAATTAAACCCATCTGTAATTAACAGTGTAACAAATATTACATCAAATGAATTATCTACAACATATGTAAAGGATCAAAGCTATAATCTAAATCCGACTACAACACATGCTCTTGAGGTTACTAATACCTATGAATGGTATAAGGATGATGTGCTTGTAAATCAAACAAAATCTATGGATGTAGGATTCGTTAAGGATTCAGGAAAATATTTACTTGGTGTAACATCTAAATATTCTGAATTTGGTGTTAATTATGAATCATATGCAGAATATGCATTCGATGTAGCAATCGCTCGTGCAACACCAGTTATCACAACTGAGGAGCTACCAGAAGTAACTTATGATATGATTGAACACCCAATTAAACAGGCAGCTATATCAGTAGGTGAGGAAACTCCTATTGAGATAACATATAAGAAGAGTAGTGGTGCTGAGGTAGAAAGCCCTAAGGATGCGGACACATATACTGCAACACTTACAATTGCTCAAACTGCAAATTACAATACATTAACTATTAATAAGACTATTATTATTAATAAAAAGGATGTAGAAATTGTAATTAATAGCTTTGGTAGTACTTATGGTAATGATTTAGATTCTACATATTTAAGCACAAATGATAACGATAAGGCTACAATTACTGGCTTTATTACAGGTGATACAAAGCTTGGTATTACATTATCAGGATTAACTCAAAGAAATAGTAGATATAACGCTGGTACATATGAAATATCAGGTACTATAGAAAACAACAACTATAACCCTATATTTACAAAAGGATCATATGTTGTTACTAAACGTGATGTAGCAATAACATTTACTGAATCTACAGAAAACCTAACTTATGGTGATCAGCCAAATTATGAAGCAACTGATAACTTTGTTGAAATTGATAAAACAGGCTTTAGCTTAGCATTATTTAATAATAATGAGAAGAAGGATAAGGTTGGTGGCTATTATCCAGCTGGTGATTATTATATTGATATTATTACTAATGACACAATAAAGGAAAACTATAATAATCCAAGCGTTGGTACACATACTATTTCAATAGCTAAAAAGGCACTTGAAATTAAAGCAGAAGAGAAGAATATCATCTATGGTGATCAAATACCAACATATACAGTAACATACGAAGGATTCGTAACTGGCGAGGGTGCAAGTAACCTATCAGGTGATATAGCATATACATGTGCATATGAGCAATACTCAAATGTTGGTGAATACGATATTTTACCTAAGGGTGTTACATCTAACAACTATGAAATAACATTCACATTAAATATATTAAAGGTTGCTAAGGCAAGCTTAAATATTTCAGCTGATAATAAGAATGTTACATATGGAGATAACGCACCTGAATATACAGTAACATATACAGGCTTTAAGGGTACTGATTCAAAGACGGATTTATCTGGAACATTATTAATTGAAAGTACATATGCACAATATTCAAATGCCGGTTCATATGACATTGTAGCATCTGGTAATGATTCAGGTAATTATGAAATTACCTATACAAATGGTACACTTAGTGTAGCTAAGGCACAATTATCTATTACTGCAGATAATTTTGATATTACATATGGAGATAACGCACCAGCCTATACAGTAACCTATACAGGTTTCTTAGGCTCAGATACTAAGGCTGATTTATCAGGTACACTTGATGTCGAATCAGTATATCAAAAGTATTCAAATGCTGGCTCATATGAAATTATCGCATCTGGTAACACATCAGTAAATTATTCAATTACTTATGTAAAGGGAACACTTAGTGTAGCTAAGGCAGCCCTAACAATCACTGCAGAGGCTAAGAATATCACATATGGCGATAGTGCGCCAGCTTATACAGTAATATACACAGGATTCTTAGGTACTGATTCTAAAACAAATTTATCAGGCACATTAGCATTTGATTGTGATTATTTACAATATTCAAATACAGGTTCATATGATATTACTCCAAAGGGTAATACATCTATAAACTATAATATTACATTTGTTAAGAATACATTAACTGTAGCTAAGAAGAATTTAACTCTTACTGCCAATGCTAAATCAATTAAATATGGTGATAATGTTACATTAACTTATACAGCAGAGGGTCTTGCTAGAGAGGCTGATAGAAGTGTACTTAATCCACAAACTACTACAGACTATGTAAGATATGATAATATTGGTGAGTATGATATTATTATGAGCTATACAGCATCAGATAATTATAACGTTACTGCAGTAGATTCAACTATTACTGTTGAAAAGAGAGCATTAACAGTTAAGGCTGATAATAAGAGTATCACATATGGAGATAACGCACCTGAATATACAGTAACATATACAAATTTAGCAAGAGAAGCGGATAAGGACGCTTTAGGTGTATTATCACTCGATTCAGCATATGACCAATTTGACCCATCAGATGCTTATACAATTACTCCATCTGGTTTATCAAATGCTAATTACGATATCACATTTAGTAATGGTATATTAACAGTAAATAAGGCACCACTTAGAATAACTGTAGATAATAAGAGTATTACATATGGTGATAATGCTCCAACATATACAGTAAGATATGGTGACCCTACATTAGGTGATTTCGTTGGTACAGATAGTGAAGCTGTACTTACAGGCACAATTTCATTAACTTGTAATTATAGCCAATATTCAAATGCTGGAAGCTATAATATTAACGCAAGTGGCTTATCTGCAGCTAATTATAATATTACCTATACAAATGGTACATTAACAGTAAATAAGAAGGATTTAACAATAACTGCAGGTGATTTAGATGTATTATATGGATCTACTGGCTTACAATATTTGGTAACATATAATGGATTTGTAGGCACAGATGACAAGACATGCCTATCAGGCACATTAGGATATGATACAACATACACATCACATTCAGGTGTTGGTAATTATGATTTAACTCCAAAGGGCTTATTATCTAATAATTATAATATTACATTTGTAAAAGGTACTATTACAGTAAATCCTGTTGGTTTAACAATTGTTGCAGATGATAAAACAATTACATATGGTGATCAAAAGCCTAACTTTACAGTTTCAGCTGTAGGATTTAAGAATAATGATACACTTTCATCATTATCAGGTACACTTGCTTATACATGTAGCTATAACCAATATGATAGTGTTGGTACATATGATATTACTCCATCAGGTGTAACTTCAACAAATTACAATATTACATTCACAAAGGGAACATTAACTGTAGAGCAAAAGGAATTAAAAATTAAGGCTGATGATAAGAGTGTTACATTTGGTGATAATACACCAGAATTCACTGCAACATATACAGGCTTTGTAGGTGCTGATGATGAGTCTGTTCTAACAGGATCATTATCATTTGCTTGCTCTCGTAGTAATAATAGTAATGTTGGTTCATATGATATTACTCCATCAGGATTATTAGGAACAAATTATAATATCACATATCAAAAGGGTACTCTTACAGTTACTAAGGCTACATTAACTATTACTGCAGAAGATAAAACAATTACCTATGGTGATGAGTTACCTGAATTTACAGTAACATATTCAGGATTTAAGAATTATCAGGATGAGGATTATCTAGGTATTCAGCTTGATGTAAGTGCCATTTATCAGCAATATAATAACGCAGGTAATTTTTACATTTATATTGAAGTGTTAACAGGTAATTTTATAAATTATAATGTAACAACCGTTAAAGGTAGATTAACAGTAAATAAGAGGGCTTTAACAGTAACAGCTGATGATAAGCAAGTAATAATG
>JAEELU010000139.1 GCA_016282815.1 Acholeplasmatales bacterium | reverse complement strand
TTTAGCGTATAAGCTTGGCACCATACTATAATCAGTAATATTACTAACAAGTACTTGTTCTTCTGTCTTAGAGTTTGAAGACTCATCTGCAACAGATACCCTAGACATATCTTTAGCAGATTTACAGCCTGTAAGTAGTAAAACTATTAATAAGCATAAAATAAAACTTAACTTCTTAATACTAGCACCCCCTTAAAGGTACCATCTACTTCAATTATGCCATTTTGGTAAAATCACAAGAAAAATCGTAATCTCCTGCTTTCTCATAATCATTTGTAGCATGAATTGTAGTTGCTGATTTTGCATAAATAGTACATTTATATCCTTCAGTTTGATGAGGCATTCTAATAACTACTTTTCCACTAATTAATTCAAGAACGTAGTTATTTTGTTCAAGAACTAAAGTATCACCCTTAGTTGTATTAGTTTCGCCTACATAAACTTTAACACTACCTTCAGATACCTCAATGAAATAATAAACTGTTTCTTTAGTTCTGTTACCTTGACTATCAACCTTAGTATGTTCTTTTGCTTCAGAAACATATGTGCCTACAGCAGGTACCAATAAGCTATCAGCAGAAGCGGCTGTACCAGATGAATAAGAGAATCCTTTTACTTGTCTGTATTTAACTACTCCTTCATTCATATAAAAATAATATGTGTAGTCACCATTTACAAAATAAACGGCGCTTACGCCAGAAGAGTACTCTACAAATTTAACATCTGCTTCAAATTTTTTAGTTCCAGTATTGTTTAAATAAGAAGTGTAATTAGTATATTCTGTAGCTATAACCTTTTTAGTTGTCTTATCGTAATCATATACTGTCGTAGTAATCATATATTTTCCAGTTGGAACATCACAATCCTGTACTTCTGTTGGCCCAACACTTGTTGAAGGTTGTTGTTGAACTGAAGTTGATGCATTTGGAGTTTGTACACTTGTTGATGTAGCTCCACCTTGAGAATTACTCTCTGCACATGAAGTAAGCACAAACCCTAGTGATAATACTGCTAAAGTTAATGTTAAAAATTTAATACGTCTTTTCATGGTACCCACCTGTCATTTGATTTATTATACCATTTTTTTCATTATTCTATCAAGAGAAAAAGCGATAAATAAATTATCGCATTCGGGGCATTAAAGCCCCTTTTTTGATGTATAATGGTTTCGGTGATATTTTGGAGACTTCTTTTATAGACTGGAAACCATATAAACATATACTTATGTTAGCTGCCAGAAATGGTAAAAATGTATATGAAAATCAAGTTAATATGATTAAAAATGCTAAAGCTCATAGAAATAAAATTACTATACGAGATATATTTGCTAACTACTGGTCTGAATTCGTTAATATGTGTAATGCTAAAGGTAAACATATAAGACTAGCTATTATAGACTCGGTAGATAAAATGATTCACTGTAAAGATTTATCTAAAGGATATCTATTCTTTGAATGTCCTAAATGTAATAATTTTTATGTCACTGGTTTTTCTTGTAATTCTAGGTTCTGTCCTTCTTGTGGTAATAGATATCGTGAAGATAGGACTAGGGAAATAGCCAAGGTGTGCTTGAATAGACCTCATAGGCAATTTGTTTTCTCTATTGCTAAAGAATTAAGACCTTACTTCTTATATCATAGAGAACTATATGATATACTATTCTTGAGTGTTGAAGAATCTTTTGATTATATACTTAAATCTTCTAAGATAGCCAAAAAAGAAAAGAGAGATTTTGGTTATGTTTCGTTTCTTCACACTTTTGGTAGAGCCATAAATGATAATCCTCATATTCATGTATTAATTTGTGAAGGATATATGGATAAAGATGACAAGTTTCATAAATATGAACACTTTCATTATGAACAATTAAGAAAAACATTTATGAAGATTCTTCTTGATAAAATATATGATTTTTTAAAAACTAATTATAAAAATGAAAAAAACAAATTCTACCAACTTAAATGTGAACTATATGGAAAATATAAAGATGGATTCTATGCACATGGTCCTAAATTAAATAATTCTTCTAGAGTGGCTATTAAAGCTATATCTAAATATATCGCTAGATATGTTTCTCATCCTGCAATTGCCGAGTCAAGAATTACGGATTTAGATTATGTTAATAAAACTATTAGTTATTATTATGAACCTCATCGAGATGATCATGTTGATGACCCAAAAGATAAGCTTGGTACACAATATATTACTGAATCTGTCTTTTCTTTTATAGCTAAACTAATAAGACATATACCTGATAAAGGTTTCCATCTTGTTAGGTATTACGGATTTTATTCTAATAGAACTACTAAAAACAAAGATAAGTATGAAGCACTATATACTAATCAAGAAATTACTAAAATGAAAAATGATAACTATTGGGTTAATCATTTAATTACTTCTTATTATTATAACCCTCTTCTTTGTCATTGTGGTGCCACTATGACATTTTGTTATGAACTATCTTTTTTTCCGGGAGGTGCCAATGATGGCTAGAAATTTTAATACTATTAAACGCTCTTTATCTAGAGAAGAGAAAAAACAAGTGGTAAATTCTCATAATAAATATGGTTTACCACTACCTGATAATCATACATATCAATCTTTTATGAAGGCTGATATTCAAGATGAGTTCATAATTATGAAATGTACTAAATGTAATAATGAAGAGGAAATCCAATTTGATTTTGTTAAAGCCTATTTAAAACATTATCCAGATCAGGATTATCCAGAAGGTATTTGTGATAAATGTGGTGGTAAAACTATTCCACTAGATGTATATTTAGAAAACAATAATAAATAATATAAAATTCAATAAACATGCTATCCTAGTTTTGATACTAGGATTTTTGCAGTTATATTAAGTCATTTTTGACTTCAATTGGAATTTACTAATAAAAGAAAAAAAGACACCTTGAAAGTGCAATGCACAATCAAAATGTCTTCTTTTTATATTATGCTTGTGGTAAAGGCCACAATACCTTTTCGTTACTTGCATTATAATGCCAATATCTAAAGTCTCTATCAGTTGGTTCTGTCTCTGAATATAGATATAGCTGTTGATTTAATTCAAGATCACTCTTTCTAATATTTAATCTTCTTAAATCTTCATATGTTCCCTTATAATATAATTCAGTCATATTAGGACAGCCATGGAATACACTCATGATATAAGTTATCAATTGTGAAGGAATCATTACAGATGCTAGTGTTGAACAACGCTCAAATAAATTCTCACCTAATGTTTTTACAGCATCAGGAATATTTAAATTCTTAAGTTTTGAGCATCCTGAGAATGCATATGGACCAAGGATTTCTAGATTCTCACCTAATGTTACAGCTTCTAAATTAACTGAATTAGCAAATGCATATGAACTAATTGATTCTACATTAATCAAATTAGCAGTTGTTAATCCTGTATTAAAGAAAGCTGAATCACCTAATTCTACTAATGATGATAAATCAACTGATGTAAGTGATGTACAGTTATAGAATGCCCTACTCCAAATATCATTTACGTTTCTTAAATTAATAGTTGTAAGTGATGTACAATTATAGAATGCTTCTTCGC
>JAEELU010000138.1 GCA_016282815.1 Acholeplasmatales bacterium | reverse complement strand
ATTATGCAAAAAAAGAATGAATAACATTCATCCTCAATTTAGCGGAATTTAGTTATTCATTCTTACAAATTTTATTTTTCAACTATTTATAGCGGAATTTACTTTTTCAATTAACGAATTATTTTTAAATAGTAAACTGTGTTGAATTAATTAATAATACTATTCCTGATGTAATTAAATATGCACATATTAATGCAAGCAATATTTGAGCTAATCTAATAGCCCAAATATAGCCTTGCTTAAATAGCTTTTCAAAATTAGAGCATATTATTACAAAATATGAAACAACAAACGCAAGTAAAAATATTGTAGTTTTAATAATATTTAATACATTAATATCTAAAAACATAATTATTGTTCCTCTTTATATTTAACTACTATTTTAATTACTTCCTTAGGAAGCTTTAATCCATGTGTAAAAGGATTTAATACATAGCCCTCAATATAATCGTTAGTAATTACACTATCATTACATAAATCCTTAAATATATGCTCAACCTTCTTAAGCTTAGTTAATTCACCACCTATATGGCTATCATTAGTGAAAATAGGAATATAATTCTTCTTCTCACTATCAGTTATTACAAGTGGTGTTATAGCATCCTCACTAAGCTTTTTGATATCTCCCTCAAGGCCTCTATCTAATACTACTACCTTAGTATTAATAAGCTTATCGATTAAATCAGCAAAATTCTCATTTGTTTGATCGTTTAAGAATTTAGCAATTGTATCCTCTATTGTATTAGTGTTCTTGTAATTTTTCATCATTAAACCTCTCTATTTCCTTTTTTAGCTCAAAGCTATTTTTTACTAAATGGATATTCTGCCAATGTGGTGGATATAGGCTAAAATATGTTTTATATCCAAACCTTTCATCCATAAGTACTGCAATACCTCTATCATTTTCATCTCTTATTACTCTACCTACTGCCTGAATAACCTTAGTTATACCAGGATATGTATAGGCATATTCAAATCCCTTTTCATATATTGATGTAAAATAATCCTTAAGTAGATTATTCTCATCACAGACTAAAGGTAATCCTACACCTACTACTATTACACCAGATAGTGCATCACCGATAAAATCAATACCCTCAGAGAAGGCTCCACCCATAACGAACATACCAACCTTAGTATTTGTAGTATTCTTGAATTTATCTATTATTTCATTTCTTTCTATATCAGTCATACTATTAGTTTGAACAATCAATTCATAATCATTATCATTGATGTTATCAGCAACCATATTTAAATACTGATATGATGGAAAGAATACAATATAATTACCAGGCTTAGCCTTAGTTAATGATTCTATCGCCTCTATTATATCATCTATTGTATTTTTTCTATTATTATATTTAGTTGATATTTTATTATTAATAATAATATCTAAATTCTTAGGATTAAATGGTGATAATAATTCAATATATTTGCCATTAGACATAGTTAATAGATTAGCATGATATTCTATAGGATATAATGTAGCACTAAAGAATACAATACCATAAATAGATGTTTGAATTGTATCAAGTAGTAATTTAGAAGCATCCATACAGAAATATCTTATTTCAATATTATCATCTGTTATACTTGCGATTAGCCTATGGGTATCACCAAAATAATCAAATATTCTAGTGAAATCTAATATTTTAAAATAGCTATCTAATATCTTATCCTTATCAATTGTTTTATTATTCTTGTTCTCCTCTAATAATTCATCACATTTATTTAATAATGAATTAAGAGCACTATGTAGGCTACTATCAGGTAATTCACTAATATATATTGCCTTATCAGTAACCTTATCTCTATATTCCTCTATTAGCTCAATAGCCTTATTACATTCCTTCCTTATTGAAGGAGTAATACCATTAGTATTTCTTCTTAATGCTCGTATATCATTTGATGAAATAATAGATGAATACATTTCCTTTGATCTAGATATTAAATTATGTGCCTCATCTACCAATACCTTAGGCTTATATGTATCATCCTCAAAATATCTAATTAAATGGGCATGTGGATCAAATACATAATTATAATCAGCTATTACAACATCACAGAAATATGATAAATATAAGCTAAATTCAAAGGCACATATTTGATGCTTATTAGATATTTTAGTTAATATATATTCATCATAAATATTATACTTAGAGAATATATCCATAGTAGCATCCTTTAATCTATCAAAATAGCCTTTAGCAAATGGACAATCATCAGGATTACAGTTAGGTGTTTTCCTATTACATATCTTTCTTTTAGCTATAATATCGATAGCTTTTATTTCAAGGCCCTTTCCTTCAAGTATCTTTAACGCATCTATAGGTGCGTTTTTTCCACTTCCCTTAGCAGTTAGATAAAATAGCTTATCATTATCCTCTAAAGCCTTTAATCCTGAAAATAAGGTAGCCATAGTCTTACCTATGCCTGTTGGGGCTATAGCGTATAATATATCCTTATTTTTAAAGCATTCATATACTGCCTTCATTAAATCCCTTTGACCTAATCTTTTATTCTCAAATGGGAATTCTATATCCTTAATAGATTTATTTCTTTTTTGATTTGATTCATTTATTAAATTTAGGAACTTAATATATTCCTCTAGAGCATTAAATGTAAATTCCTCAAGCTCATCTATACCTAAATTCATATCAAATGATTTAGTTTCATAGCTTACTATATCGATATATGTTAATCTAATATTAACATTATCCATATTGTTGTTAATTCCGTATAAATAGGCATAGATTTTAGCTTGAGCTAAATGCTCCTTATGATAATCTAAATTAATAGTATCTAAATCTGTTGTAGTAGATTTAATCTCTTCTATTATTATCTTATTCTTTATATTTAGTACACCATCAATAAATCCATGAAGTGTATATTCCTCTCCTTCTATAGTAACATTAGATTTAATATATACTTCCTTTTTAGATTTATCGTTATATTGTGATTGTAGATACTCATGTGCTCTTTTACCCTCGTTTTCATCTCTATTAGAGAAAAACTCAAGAGTAAGGTCGCCACTTCCACATGAATAATATGCTAATTCCTTAATGGCTATATTCATAATAAGCACCTCCAATCATCTTTAATATTATACAATAATATTACATAGAAAAAAATAAAAACCCAGTAAAACTGGGTTCCTATTTATAGTTAAAATTATTCCTTAGCTACTATGAATTCAACGCAAGCAACAACGCCACCTAAAATAGAGAATACTCCACCAAGGATTGAGCCAATTGCAAGAGTGAATGCGTCCTTAACATTTCCACCAAAAGCACCAATAACAGTCTTAATGTTGTCATTAACAATTGTGAATGGTAATGCTAGGAAGAAGAATATACCTGCAGCAACTAATAATGAAGCTACTAATATAGTGATTAGCTTAGAATCCTTTATAAATAGCTTTAATACTGCTAATACTAATGCAGCTACAGCAAAGATATAAGTTAAGAAATTCATAAATGAGAATTCAAAATATCTTATTGATAATGCACCTGCCTTAGCACTATAGCCAAATGTGATTTGCATACCTGAATATGTAGTATCAGTATTCTTTAAGCCTAATGCAGGTAAGAATAGCATTATAAATGCTGCTAATGCAAGTAAAACCTCGCAACATACAAATAATAATTTTTTAGTCTTTTTATTCATGTTTTTAAACGTCCTTTCCATAATCAATTATATAATATATTAAGATATTAAATCAAATAAAAAATGAATTAAATTAATAATTCATTTCTTATTCCATTCTCTTCATAGCAATTGTTTCACAGCATGTAACAAGTGCTAAAACTATAGAGCCTATACCAGCTGCAATAGGTCCAAAATCTAGTGTGAATGTTTCTTGAATTTGTATTTCAAACATACCGAATGCATACTTTGCATCATCAGCATAGCTTGCAAGGCTCTTTGTTAAAGTAAATAATACACCAGAGGTAAGCATTATTACTGCGACGATAATATTAACTACAGTTACCTTTTCAGTTAATATCTTAGAAGCTATAAGTACCTCTGAAAGGAATATTAATAGATATGGGAATAAAACCATAAAAGAGAAATTAAATACCATCATATTTGATTCCTTATATTTAGCACCAAATATGACATCAAGTCCAGAAAATGATACCTCAGTATATTTATGTCTTACTGCTGGAACGAATATCATAGCTATAATAAATAATGATATTACTAGCTCAGAGCACACAAATATTAACATGACTTTTCTTCTTTTATCCATACCTCGCATATATAATCACCTCATATATTATCTAATATATGATACCACGATTATGCTCTATTAACAAGTTCCTCAACGATTTTATAGAATGACTCTGGCTTTTCAGTTGGCTCAAATCTATTAACGATTTTACCAGTTCTATCGATTAAGAACTTAGTGAAGTTCCATTTGATTTTACCACCAAAGCCATTTTCCTTATCAGTTAAGAATTTAAATACAGGATTAGCATCCTTACCATTTACCTTAGATTTAGTAAATCTTGGGAATGTAGTGTTATATTTTAGTGTACAGAAAGAATCAATCTTCTCGTCTGATCCTGGTGCTTGGAATAAGAATCCATTACAAGGGAAATCAAGAATTTCAAATCCTTTGTCCTTAAAATCCTCATACATCTTCTCAAGTGCCTCATATTGTGGTGTGAATCCACAGCCTGTAGCGGTATTAACAACTAATACTACCTTACCCTCATAGGTAGACATTGCTACCTCTTCATTTTTGTTATTCATCATTTTTAAATCATAAAAGCTCATAATTGTTCCTCCTTTTAATTGCTTACTATTTAATTTTACACAATTGATTATATCATAAAAAAGGAAGCTGTCAAGTAGCTTCCTAATTATTTTTTATAAATTCTAAATTATTCTTGGCATCCTCAAGTGGCTTAACATTATAGCTAACCTTAACAAATTTACCATCTTTAATAATAAATGATGATCTTAAAACACCCATAACCTTTTTACCATACATGTTCTTTTCTTTAAATACATCATATTTATTAATTACATCCTTTGCTTCATCAGCAAGTAATGTAAATGGTATATCGTGCTTTTGTCTAAAGCTACAATGTGATTTTACTGTATCCTTAGATATACCAATTATTTTAACATCATATTTTTGGAATTCAGAATATAAATCTCTATATTCTAATGCCTGATTAGTACAGCCTGATGTATTATCCTTTGAATAGAAATAAACGATTATATATTTATTCTTTAATTCACTTAATCTTACTAGATTACCAGATTCATCGTATAAACTAAAATCAATTAAATCATCATTAACCTTAATCATAATTATTCTGCCTTTAGCTTTCCTTCTTCTATTAATCTAATTACTACATCAGCCATTTGTGGATCAAATTGAGTTTCCTTACAACGCTCAAATTCAGATATAATTTTCTCCTTTGGATATGGATCCTTATATACTCTTCTTGTTGCCATAGCATCGAAGCAGTCGGCACAGCAGATTATTCTTGCTACATAAGGTATTTCCTCACCCTTTAAGCCCTCAGGGTATCCGCCTCCACCATATTTCTCATGGTGATATTTAGCACCCTCAACAATATTAGGGATTGTAGAAATATCCTTAAGAATCTTAGCACCCTTCGTTGTGTGGCTCTTCATTATAGCAAATTCCTCATCGGTTAATCTTCCTGGCTTATTTAATATGGCATCTGGAATACCTATTTTACCGATATCATGAAGTAAGGCAGTATAATATAGGTTTTCAAGCTCATCGCCCTCCATACCTAATTCCTTTGCGATTATTCTTGAATAATGTCCTACTCTTATTGAGTGACCATTAGTATATGTGTCCTTAGCATCGATTGTACGGGCAATAGCCTCTATTGATTCAATAGTAATTCCCTTAAGCTCATTTTCTCTTTTCTTCGCCTTATCGTCTCTATTAACGATTAATGCGAAGTTAGCAGCTAGGATTATAACTAGTGTAACCATACTAATTAATACCCAGAACCATACAGTTTCATAAACCTGCTTTTCCTTTTCAAAGGATACACTAACCTCATTACTTCTATTTCCATATTCATCTACTGAATAGGCATGGAATGTATATTTACCTCCACCTAGGTTAGTAAAGTTAATTGTTAATGTAGAATCATCAATTTGAACATAATCATTGTCAACACCGTCAAGCTTATAATATACACTATATCCCTTATTAGGCTTAAATCCTAAAATAGATAAGTTGAAGGCAACACGGTATACATCCTTATCAACCTGAATATTGTTTCCATATGATTTTACACCATCAAGCTCAACATTTTGTATTGAAATCTTTACAGGAATAGTATCACTTGTTGATTTATTAAAATCATATACAAATATACCATTAGTTGTTTGGAAGAAATACTTTTGTTCTGTCTCATCATAATAGCCTGATGAGTTAGCGATGATAGGCTCTAGTCCATTAGTTCCATCGTAGAATTCGTAATTTGTTATTTGATCTTCTAATAACGAGTCAGTGATGTATATTTGAGTTTGACTGGCAACTACATATTTATATTTTTTAACACCAGCAATATCAGTTACTAATATCTTAGCTAGCTCTACTAATGATCCCTTTACATAAGGAATAATAACTTCCTTTGATTCATTAGTCTTAGTATCTAATCTAAATAATCTACTATTTAATGTATAGTAAATATAATCACCATCAACTAGGAATTTTAATCTATTACCACTTACATCCTTTCTAGTTGGGATTTCAGTAGTTTCTGTGAAATCATCATTTATAGTAAATAATCCTGATGACATATCAAATATAAGCTTGCCATCATTTGATTTATTAATATATAGAACATTTGATGGTGTTTTATAAATTAAGAAATTTTCTCCATCAAATTTCATTATTCCTCTAACATATCCAACAGCTAAATAATTATCAAAGGCTCTTAATGATCTAACTGAACCAACTAATGATTTAACAGAATCATCAAGTCCGCCGGGTGTATGATTACTTATATATGTAGAATCATATAATACTATATTATTATTTGTAGTATCGTATTCTAATAAACCAACATTATATACAGCAATATAGATTTTATTATTAAACTTTTCTATATCTCGATAATCAAATATTTTTATTTCATGCTCAGCTACATAATTATTAACAATAGTGACGATATGACTATTATCTATTATCTTCTTTTGATTAACATCATATAGATATAATCCAGAAACTGAACAAATATATAATATATCATTTATTCTTTCAACAGCATATACATTTCTATCATTATTATCATGGCTAAGCTCCTGCCATATAGGATCATCATATAGTAAATTAGTTAAGGCATTCTTAGTGATAATAGATACACCTGATGCACTAATATTATGAGATGATACCCATAGGTTGCCCTCATAATCTATCATTAAATCAACAATTTGAGAATTGTTTTCTAGATTACTAGCATATGTATATGTGCCTAAAGCCTCATTTATGCAACAAATACCATTCTTCTCACAACCGACAAATATAGCATTATCCTTATCTGAATATAATATTTTATTTATTTGATTTCCAATATTATATTGTTGCTCAAGGATAGTTTTAGTTTCCATATTATATTGAATAATACGTCCATCCTTTTGTCCGATTAATAGGATATCCTTATATGCACATAAATCTAGAATTGATGTTGTAGCTGGAGTTGGATATATAACCTCACCAGCCTCATTATGAATACCATCATCAGTTTGGTAATAATAGGTATTTCTTCTAACATCTATAGCACAGTCAGCGACATTTTCATCCTTCGCAATATTGTCATTACGAATACTATCTTTTTTTGTATCATATACTACAAGTCCTTTAGTCGTTGAAACAAATAATAAATCCTTTTCCTTATATAGATCTATATTATTAATATGTTCAAATCCATAATTAACATAATGGAATGTGTTATCCTTATATACGAAGATATCTGTAGCGGTTTGAATATAAAGTACATTATCCTTTGTTGCTAAAGATTTTACATTAATAATATCATGTGATACTCCATTTTCCTCAAATATCTTATATGTAACAAATTCTCTTGAATCGTATCTAGTTAATCCTGAGAATTGGCCAATCCACACATAGCCATCATCTGTTTGACATAATCCCTCTGCACCTGATACCTCAAGGTTAATTGGAACCTCTGTTTTATCTGACATATATGATGCAGAATTAGCGTTCAGTGACAGCGCAAAGAAAAATATAAAAGTTGAAACTATTGCTAAAAATTTAAATGCCTTTTTCACACTAATCACCAACCCAGCACACATTTTATACATTATACCACATTTTTT
>JAEELU010000137.1 GCA_016282815.1 Acholeplasmatales bacterium | reverse complement strand
TTACACTTATGGCTGTTATTCAGGCTTTAGCATTTATGCTAGGTCATGGTAGTGGTACATATGTAGCTAAATTCTTAGCTGATAAGGATAATAAAAATGCATCAAAATATGCATCTTGTAGCTTTTTTTCAGGATTAGTGATTGGTTTATTATTAATGATGTTTGGATTAATATTTATAGATGGCGTATGTTATATGCTAGGTTCAACTGAAACAATTCTGCCATACGCTAAAGAATATGGTATGTGGATATTGATTTCAGCTCCATTTATGATTACATCATTAA
The DNA here is from genome assembly GCA_016282815.1 of Acholeplasmatales bacterium. GTDB lineage: Bacteria > Bacillota_I > Bacilli_A > Acholeplasmatales > Anaeroplasmataceae > Anaeroplasma. The sequence goes on along the minus strand of JAEELU010000137.1, from coordinate 4,068 downwards.
TATTAAATAATGTACTAAGATATGAGGGTAAAGCTCTATTTGCGATGTTTGGACTCGCAAGTGGTGGATTATTAAATATATTCGGTGATTTTGTATTTATTAACCTAATGAATATGGGTATTAGAGGTGCTGGATTATCCACTGCAATTAGCCAAATTGTAAGCTTTATAATACTTATAGTATTATTTAAGATAAAAGCTGAGAGTAAAATATCACCATTTAACTTAAGTAAAAGTATTGTAGATTATTTTAAAATTTTAAGATCTGGATTCCCTTCATTTTTAAGACAAGCATTATCATCAATATCAGGTGGAGTACTTAATAATTTATGTAAGCCATACGGAGATAGTGTTATTGCAGGAATCAGTGTTGTTAATAGATATTTGGCATTTGCAATGTCAATTGGCTTAGGCTTTGGTCAAGGATTCCAGCCTGTATGTGCATTTAACTATGAGGTTAAAAAATACGATAGAGTAAAAAAAGGTTTAGTGTTTACAATTCTATTTGGTATTGTATTAGTAAGCTTACTTGCTTTACCTGGAATAATATATCCAGAAGGAATAATGTGGCTTTTTAACCACGATAATAAGGTAATAGAGGCAGGTACATTAGCACTTAGAATTGGCTGTATTGGTGTGTTATTTTTACCAATATCTATTGCTGCAAATATGCTATATCAGTGCATTAGAAAAAGCGAAATTGCAAGCTTCTTAGCAATGCTTAGAAGTGGACTTGTATTCATACCAGTTTTAATAATTTTTGAGGCTAGTTTTAAGCTTGTTGGAATTCAAATTTCACAGCCTGTTGCCGATGTTATTTCGGCTTTAATTTCATTACCGTTTATTATTATATTTATAATAAAAAATCACGAAAATTCCGAAAAAGAAAATGAAAAACAAGTCGAAAGTGATTGAAATATCAGTTAGCACTATGCTATAATTAGTGTAACGATATTTTCTGAAAGATCGGAGGAGTTTCAAATGAGGAAGAATTATATTACATTAGTATATTTACCAGATGACGAAGACAATGCTAATTTCTTAGCAGAAATCTTAGAAGATAAGCATGTAGAAGTACATAAGTTTGAAAAGACTGAAGAAAAGGATCCTCAAATCTTGAAGGACATTAAGGATTCTGCAGGTTTAGTTATACTACATATATCAGATGATTTTGATTATAGATATTATCTACATGAGATTGTTAAGGCAAATAACCGTTGCCAAATTATTTGTTGCTACACAGATAAGTCAACTTATCAAAGCAAATATCCATTAAATGAAATTGAATTAGTTGATGGTTACCCAATTGAGGCACTTGCTAACGACGTATGTAGTATCATCGTTGGTGGTTACAACAAGGTTAGAGTAAATGCATTCAACAGAAAGAAATATAGAAAAGAAGCATTCACATTATTTAATCAAGAGAATTATGTATGGAGTCTATGCCTATTATTAAAGGTATTTAGAATTCATGATGTCGAGGTTAAGGAGCGTATCGCTGATGCTTACGCAACACTACAGGATAGTGATAAGGCAATTAACTACTATTCAATTTGTTTACCACTACATGGTAGAGAAGAGGATAGTGTTATCGGACCTACAGATGATGATTCACAAGGCTTAATTTGCAACAACCTTGGTTATCTATATACTCAAACTAAGAACCTTGAATTTGCTGAAAGATATCTAAAGCAAGCTATCGCATATCATAATCCAGATGCTTTATATAACCTAGGTTATCTATATGAAACAAGCTGGGCTTATGATTCAAAGATGCGTAGAACTAAGGAAGGCTATGATTTATACTGCCAAGTATTAAAGGAGCATTATACATCAGATGCATCTAAGGAAAGAGCTAGAGAGAAGCTAAAACAAGCTGCAGATAGATTATTAAAGAGAAAGAACTACGCTGCTGCATTACAATATTATAAGGCTATTGGTGATGGTCCTAAGGCTGCTGAATGTATCAGAAATATTAAGAGAATTCGTCAGCTATATGAAGAAAGAAAGAACCGTCAAGCTCACGCTACAAAGTAATATTTTAATAAATAATTAAGGCTTTACTTTAAAAAAGTAAGGCCTTTTAATTTACATTGGTTAATTATTTCAAATAACGACAGAACGTCCATTTTAGCAAACTACTTGCAAAAGTGCTAAAACGAGAGTATAATACAATTACGAAAGAAGGTTTAAATATGAAAATTGACGTTATATCAGGCTTCCTAGGAGCTGGAAAAACTACTTTCATTAAAAGATTATTAAATACTAGTCTTAAAAATGAAAAGGTAGTATTAATTGAAAATGAATATGGTGAGGTATCAGTAGATACTGATTTATTAAAGGATTCTAAAATTGAAATAAAGGAATTATCACAAGGCTGTATATGCTGTAGCCTAGTTGGTGATTTCTCTAAATCATTAAATGAGGTTATTAATAAATATAATCCAGATAGGGTATTAATTGAACCATCAGGTGTTGGTAAATTATCTGATATAGTTAAAGCTATTGCTAGTGCTAATCTAGGTGATTCAATTAATTCATTAGTATGTTTAGTAGATGCAAAGAAGGCTAAGATGTATGATAAGAACTTTGGCGAATTCTTCGTTGACCAAATCGAAAGTGCTCATACAGTAATTTTATCAAGAACTGATATTTGTAAGGATGAAACTATAGAATCAGCACTTGAAATAGTACGTAAGCACAATCAAAAGTGTGTTGTTATCACAACACCTATTAATAATTTATCAGATGATGAATTACTAAAGGCTTACGAGGGCTTTGATGTTAAGCTTTTAGAGGATTTAGATTTAGACGATGACGATGATGACGAGTGTGATGATCCAAATTGTAGCTGTCACCACCATCATCATGACCATGATCACGAGCATGAACACCACCATCACCACCACCATGATGACGACGATGACGACGATGATGAGGATGAGCACCATCATGAACATGAACATCATCATCACCATGACCATGACGATGATGAATGTGATGATCCAAACTGCGAATGTCATCACCATCATGATCATGACCACGAGCATGAGCACCACCATCATGCAGATGAGGTATTTACATCAGTAGGTATCGAAACTGTTAAGAAATATGATATTAATGCATTAAAGGCATTACTTGATAAGATTGCAGGTGGAGAATATGGTATGATTGTAAGATCAAAGGGTATTGTTCAAGCAACTGATGGTAAGTGGTATGTATTTAACCTTGAGCCTGAAGAGGTAGAGGTATTAGAGGCTAAGCCTATTCCAATGGGAAAAATAGTAGTAATCGGTTCTCATATTGATGAGGATAAGATTAAGAATTTATTTTAAGGATTGATATAGATGAAGGAATTACCAGTATTTTTACTTAATGGTTTTTTAGAAAGTGGAAAGACTACATTAATTAAAGAAATTGTCGAAAACAACGAACAATATCATGATAATTCAACTGTTATTATTGCTTGTGAGGATGGCGAGGTTGAATATGATGATGAATGGTGTGAAAAATACCAGGTTCATGTAGAAAGAATAGAAAATCAGGATGATTTCACGCCTAAGTATTTAGAAAAACTAGATGAAATCTATATGCCTGATAGGATCGTTATTGAATATAATTCATTCTTTGATTGGGATAGTCAAGAATTCCCTGATTATATGGTTATTTATCAACAAATTACATTAATTGATGCTAAAACCTTTAATGTAATGTTTAATAATATGAAAAAAATATTCCAGCAAATGGTTTTAAATTCATCTTTAGTAATTTTTAACCGTTGTGATGGAATAAAGGATTTAGGATTATATCGTAGATGGATAAGAGGTCTTACTCAACAGGCTCAAATAGCATTTGAGGATAAGAATGGAAATTTAACTACAATGCTAGATGAGGATTTACCATATGACTTATCAAAGGATGTAATCTGTTTTGAGGAGGATGTATATCCTACTTGGTATGTGGATGTTTTTGATAATTATGAAAAATATTTTAATAAAACATTTAAATTTAAAGCCTTTGTTAGAGGAAGAGAAAAGGATACTATAGTTATAGGTCATGATGTTATGAC
>JAEELU010000136.1 GCA_016282815.1 Acholeplasmatales bacterium | reverse complement strand
GACGTGTATTAGGTCCTAAAGGTTTAATGCCAAACCCTAAGACTGGTACAGTTACTATGGACGTAGCTAAGGCAGTTAAGGAAATCAAGGCTGGTAAGGTTGAATATAGACCTGATAAGGTTGGTAATATTCAAATGCCTATCGGTAAGGTATCTTTCGGTGCTGAAAAGCTATTAGAGAACCTAAAGACTGTATATGATGCAATTATGAAGGCTCGTCCTTCAACAATCAAGGGCGGATACATCAAGAATGTATCAGTAGCATCTACAATGGGCCCTGGTGTAAAAGTCGATTCTGATACAATCGCAAAGTAATTTATTAAAAAAATAAGCCGAAGACAGTAGGCGGGCAATAGCCCTTAATCTCCTACCGAGGAAAAATAGGATAAAAATAGATCCTTTTCTACTCGGTGGAAAAGGATTTTCATTTTACTATATGGAGGTGTCAAAATGAAGGAAAGCATTCTTAAGAAACAAGAAGAAGTTAAAGCAGTTACAGAAAAGATGAAGAATTCTGTTGCAATTGTAGCTTTTAAGTATCAAGGCTTAACAGTTGAAGCATTCCAAAATCTACGTAGAGAAATGCGTCAAAATGGCTGTGAAATTTGTGTTATTAAGAACAATATTTCATCACGTGCTGCAAAAGAGTGTGGCTATGATGGATTTACTGATGCTTTAGTAGGACCAGTTGCTCTTGCTTTCGCTGAAAGCGACGTAGTAGCTCCTGCAAAGGTATTATTCAAGCAATTATCTGCTGAAAACAACAAGATTGAAGTTGTTAAGGGTGTAGTTGATGGAGATGTATTCTCTTTCGATCAATTAAAGGAATTATCAACATTACCATCATACGAAACATTATTAACTCAACTAGCTGCTGGTATGTATGGTACATTAAGCCAGTTATCAATTGGTTTAAATATGTTAGTTGAAAATGGACAACAAGCCTAATTAAATTATATTAAATGGAGGAAAATTAAAATGGCAAAGTTAACTAAAGAAGTATTTATTGAATCATTAAAGGAAATGACTATTCTTGAAATCAAAGAATTAGTAGACGCTATGAAGGAAGAGTTCGGTATTGACCCAACTGCTGTTGCTGCTGCTCCAGCTGCTGGTGCAGGTGCAGGTGCTGCTGCTGCTGAACAAACTGAGTTCGATGTAGTATTAACAAACGCTGGTGCTGCAAAGCTTGGTGTTATCAAGGTTGTTAAGGAAGTAACTGGTTTAGGCTTAAAGGAAGCTAAGGACCTAGTTGACAACGCACCAAAGCCAGTTAAGGAAAAGGTTTCTAAGGCAGAAGCTGAAGACTTAAAGGCTAAGTTAGAAGCTGCTGGTGCTACAGTAGAAGTTAAGTAATTTCTGACTTAAATATTTAGAAAATAACTACTATGATTTCATAGTAGTTTTTTTTCTTTCCAAATGATATAATCTTTGTGGTGATATTATGAGTCATTATTATTCTAAGGAACAAAATGATGTAGAATCTAATCCATCATTTTATAATTTTAACTTCAAGGGCCTAGAGCTTAAATTTAAGACCGATAACGGCGTTTTTTCTAAGGATTATATAGATTATGGGTCATTTGCCTTACTAAAGGCTTTTGAGCCAAATAACATTGATTTACCGGTGCTTGACATGGGTTCTGGATATGGACCAATAGGTATAACACTCTCAAGGCTATATAACAAAGAAGTATACATGTGTGAAATCAATGAAAGAGCATATAATTTATCGTTAGAAAATATAATTACCAATAAGGCTAATTGTAAAGCATTTAATTCTGATTTATATGAAAAGGTAGAAGGATTAACATTCTCATCTATTTTAACTAATCCACCAATTAGAGCAGGTAAGGATATTGTATTTAAAATATATGATGAGGCCTATAGGCATCTAGTAACCAATGGTGAGCTATGGGTAGTAATCCAAAAGAAGCAGGGTGCTCCTTCATCTAAGGATCATATAGAAGAATTGTTTGGTAATTGTGAAATTGTTAATAGAGATAGAGGATATTACATTCTTAAAGCAAAAAAGGAAGACTAAGCTAGTCTTCCTTTTCTATATTACTTTCTTCACATAAATAGATTGGTCTATTTTGAAGCTGTCTTCTATTATCGTATATTAATCTACAAATATAGAATAATGTTATGAATATCATAACCATAGCTAAATCAAATATTAATCTTCTATATTCGAATGGTGCTCCATTAGCTACAGTTTGATAAATTCCCCAACCTGTATCGAATAATAGAAGTAATGTGAATAGCCATGCGAAAATCTTAGGAATATATTCATAGAATCTTGAGAATTCTCTCATACCCATTACACCATAATGGAATAGCTTTTTGAAATTCCATTTAGTTTTTCCAGCAACTCTTGGCTGATATTCAAATTCTACAATCTTAGTTTTAAAACCAACAAAGTTATAAATACCCTTTGTGAATCTTTCAAAATCTCTAATTTGTAGGAACGCATCAATTACCTTTTTATCAAGTAATGCATAATCACGTGCACCCTGAGATAATCCCTTATCCTTTGTAACAAAGGCATATACCTTATAGAATGCTAAGGAGAACATCTTTTTTAGGAAGCCCTCACCATTTCTATTCTTATGTCTAGTGATAATTAGGTTATATCCCTCATCATGATATTTAATTAATTCTGGAATTAAATATGGTGGATCCTGTAAATCTACATCCATATTAATCATCGCATCACTCTTAATAGTTTTAGCAGCCTCAAGTCCAGCATACATTGCGGCTTCCTTACCGAAGTTTCTAGAGAATGATACATATAATACTCTATTATCCTTTTCAGCAAGGCCTTTAATTATATCTATTGTATTATCCTTACTACCATCATTAACGAATATGATTTTATAATCAATATTATCATCAGTTAAATATTTAATAACCTCATTATAAAATATTTCAACTGTTTCACATTCGTTGTAGCAAGGAACAACTATTGAAACTCTTTTCATGATTCATACCTCTTTCTTTTAATTACGACAACACCAAGGGTAATTATACATATTGTTAAATAAATAGAAGAACCCACAAGTGAAATAGCTAATCCCTTGTAATAGCCTGTAGGCTTATATCTTAATGTTATATCAACATTATTATTGCCCTCAGGTACTAATATTCCTAGGAATGCACCATCAACAGCTATTGTTTCATAATCACTATTCATTATAGTCCAATCCTTTGAATATGCATAGCCTGTTTTAATTATTCTTGTTTTATTTGAATCAGGCATTGTACATTTAATTTTCATTATATCTCCATCTAGCAAGAATTCCTTATTTGTATAAGTATTTTGCTTATTGATGAAATTATCATAAAGCTTATAGCTATATGTATATAAATCTATACCAGAGGAATATTCCTCCTTTTTAAATTGTACAAGAAGCTGTGTAGGCTTATAATCACCTAGCATTAAGTCATTATAATGCATCTGATGAAGTGTACCATAGTTTTCCTCAGTATCAACAGGATCTGGATTATCAGGATTTTTTTCTCTAATATAGAAATAAGTATGATCTTCCTTCCTTAGGCTTTGAGAATTACTCCATGCAAAGCAGGCATCCATTCCATCAAATATTCTTTGAGTAGAAGATGTATCTAAATCATATACACGATATTCATTATATTCGATATTATATGCTGATAGATAGGCCTTCTTTAGGTATTGCGATACATAAGAATTAACTGTTGAGGCAGTAACGATATCAAATTTAGAATCTATTATAGCTTGATAGCTTTCAAATAGATTTGGTTCATAATTCATATTGTTCTTTTTATAATATTCTAAATCATCTGTAGGCTTATAAATATAGGCATAATCAAGTAATGATACCTGTCTTTCTAAGGCTCCTAAGGATTCTGGAGATGTATATCCCTTATCATAAACAATAAATGGTATATCATCCTTTAAAATGTAATAATTTATATCATCTATGACATTCTTTTCATAATACTTTTCAGGTAATTCTATATTTTCATTTGTAACAATATATTTTGTATTAAATATAGGTCCATTGATGAATGAATAGCCATAATTGAATACTCTACCCCAATCTGTACTATAATCCATATAAACCTTTGAATATAATGCATTCATGCTTACAGGATAGAAGGATTGGAAATATCTACCAAAATTCATTCCAATTAATGTATTAGTATTTAATGTGCTCCAAGCATTTGATTGATATGCATTAATTCTATAGCCACTAGATTCCTTATATCCAAGACTTTCAAGTGTCGTCTTTTCCTTTTTTAAATCAAGCTTTGTATTGATATAGAATGAATTAGCATTACCGACATTACTAAACACTACTATACCACCAAATATTACCTCACCGAATATTAATATTTGAACTAATAATACAAATAATCTTGAATCCTTTTTGATTAGATTAAATATTAACCAAGCAAGAAGTATTAATACATAAGAGCCAGTAAATACTAATGATCCAATTAGTATTGGATAGAAGTATATATCATCAGAATGATAATGAATATATAAATCAGGCTTAGCTATTAGAACATAGGTAATCATTCCTATACCTATAGATAATATTCCTATTGGTATTAGCTTTAATAGCTTATGCTTATTAAATTTAAAATCAAGATGATCCATACCTAATGCCATAGCGTAGATATTAAGCATATATGGAATGAAGAACCATCTAACATATGGTGCTGAATTTAATCCTAATATCATAGAAAATACTGGTATTAATAATAGGATATTAAATAATAAAACCCAGAATTTTAATCTGTTTTCTCTTCTTTTAAATATTAAGAAGAAGCTACATAAATATATTAATCCACCTGATGTAATATAAAGTGATGCGTGCTCTCTAACATAATCACCAGCCTCAATTAGACAGAATCTATGTGGCTCATTAGGTATAAATAGATTTATTGCTTGAGTGAAGTAATGTCTCCAGGATACTATATTTTCTGTACCATCCCTAGTACTGAAATACCATATTGATTCAGTAATAGCCTTAGATTGTCTTGATGATTCATTTAATATATATAAGGCACTTGGCATTAGTATGAACATAGATACCATTAATCCAAGCAGAACCATGCCCATAAATTCTAAAAACCTTAGCCAGAATTTACCATTTACAAATATTGTATTTTTACCAAATATAGAAAATTCATTATCTATATGATTTTTAACAACATAGTATATGCATAGGAATGCTATAAGCATATATGCCATATAAAAATCAAAGAATACAACTATAGCTACATAAGCTGGTATTAATAGGTAGAAGATACCCTTTTTCTCCACACATAGATCAACTAATAGCATTGCTAAAGGTGCGTATGTTACTATACCTAAATAGATTGGGAAAATATAATATGCCTCAACCATACCACCTATAAATAGTATTAAAGCTCCAAAGAATGATGCTTTAATACTTAAGTGCCTTGATAATGTATAATAGAATATTGCACTACCTGCTATTAATCTTAATAGGAATGTTCCTGCATATGCTATTTCACCAGGAACTATATAGCTAAATAAAAATGCTATAAATGTAAATATATCAAGTGGTATATAATATAATCCACTAAAGAATGAAGCACCAAGTATTAAATTTTTATCGTATAGTGATAATGTTCCTGTTTGTATTTTTTCAAAGAATCCACCAACATATGGATAATACTGTAGTATATCATCAGATGAATCATTTAAGAAGCCATTGAAGAAGGCAGGATATGCCATACAAAATACCATAACCGAGAATAATATGACAAGTAAAAAAATGAAAGCATATAATTTACTTTCCCATATTTTTTTCCAAAGGTATTTAAGTTTATAAAGGAATCTTGTGAAAATATTCCTATATTCAATTGCCTCTAATTTCATTCATTTAAGTCCTCGGTGACTATTATATCATAAAATGATATTAATCTTAAACAATCGTTGTTAATATTATGTTTTTTTGTTATAATTAGGGCAAGTTAAGAGGTGTTATTGTGTCTAGACTATACGTAGTGGGTGACTCTACAGTTGCTAAATTTAATGATGTAAGCTACTTTTATCCAAGATATGGATATGGTACTCAATTAAATAGATTTTTTGATATAGAGGTTATTAATTTAGCATTATCTGGAAGAAGCTCAAAAAGCTATGTATTTGATCCTGAATATAATAAGCTATTAGATAGTATAGAGCCTGATGATTATGTAATTATTGGCTTTGGTCATAATGATGAAAAATACGATGATTCATTTAGATTTACGAGTGCTAATCTAGGTATCGAAGATGAATCAAGCTTTAAGCATAGCCTATATTATAATTATGTAGAAAAGATAATAGAGAAACATGCAACACCTATTTTAGCAACACCCATTATTAGAATTACACCTGATAATAATTATGATGGTGATGTAATACATAAGACTATATATGGTGATTATAGAATGGCTATATTAGAATTATGTAAGGAAAAGAATTTATTATCAGTTGATTTAAATCTAATTAGCTTAAATCAAGCTAAGAAATTACCTTATGAAAGGCTTGCATTATATCATGCAATAACTAAGGGAAAAATGGTAGATGGTAAGCTTGTATATAACGAGAAAAGCGTTGATAAAACACATTTATCATATTTAGGTGCTTCATATTATGCATATCATATTGCAAGAATTATTAAGGATAGTAATAATAATTTAGCTAAATATGTTAAGGATAATATAAAGGAACCAGAAATTTCTGAATTAGAAATAAATCCTTTATATAAATATATTCCATATATTACACCAGATTTAGATAATTATAAGCCAACAGATAGCTTTAAATGTGATGAATATTATGGAACAGCATTTGGTAATTTAGATAGCTTTGATGGATTTATCGCTAATGGTAGTAATGGTAAATACTATGTTGGTAATGAATCATTAAAGCCACATGGTAAGATAAACGCATCATCTGAAGGATTCTCATTTTTATTTAAAAGAATAAATAAGTCTGATAATTTTATATTTAAGGCTAAAGCTAAGGTAATTAAATGTGCTAATGCTAGGCAAGCGGGCTTTGGCTTAATGCTAAGAGGAGATTCATATTTAAATCAAGATAATCCTAATCATAGTATTGTTACTAATTATATAGCGTCTGGCTTAATAACAACTGATAAGGTAACCTATGGAGCCTTTAGTAGATTATCTACAACTGATTTATTAAGATTGAGTCCACTTGGTGAATTCTTTTATAAGGTAGATGATATAGTAGAATTAGAAATAGAAAGATTAGGTCAGGTTGTTAAAACAAAACTTATTTATAATGGTAAGGAATACAATAATACATTTACTGATTATGATTATTATAATGATGATAAATATTTATTTGTTGGTATGTTTGGAACAAACGGAACAGTTGCTTTATTTGATAATGTAGAATTAAAGCTGACTGGAAGAGCAATGGAAGCTTAAGGAGATAGTTATGGAAAAATTAATTCAAGGATATTATGAGGGAGAAAGAGCATTATATAATTCAAGGGATTTAGAAATCCATGAATGTACATTCGATAATGGTGAATCACCTCTTAAGGAGTCTAAAAATCTTAAGATTTATAATTCAATATTTAAATGGAAATATCCACTATGGTACTGTAATAAGGTATATTGTGAGAATGTAACATTCCTAGAGATGGCAAGAAGTGGTATTTGGTATACTACTGATATCCATATCAAGAATTCAGCTATAAATACTCCTAAGCAATTTAGAAGAAGTAAGGATATAAAGCTTGAAAATGTTACTATGCCTGTAGCTAGTGAAACATTATGGACATGTAAGAACATTAAGATGACTAATGTTAGCTCTAATGGTGATTATTTCTGTATGAATTCAGAAAATATCTATATTAATGGCTTTAATCATCGTGGTAATTACGCATTTGATGGTGCTAAGAATGTAGAGATACACAAGGCTAAAATGGATTCAAAGGATTCGTTTTGGAATTGTGAGAATGTTACGGTATATGATTCTATAATTGTTGGTGAATATTTAGGATGGAATAGTAAGAATTTAACATTTGTTAATTGTACAATAGATTCACTTCAGGGTATGTGCTATATAGATAATATTAAGCTTGTTAATTGTAAACTATTAAATACAAATTTAGCATTTGAAAGAGTAAATAATGTTGATGCCGAAATAACAACAAAGATTGATAGCGTTAAGAATCCTTATTCAGGAGTGATTAAGGCTAAGGCTATCGATGAGATAATAATGGATGAGGATATTGTTAATAAGGATAAAACTAAGATTATTGTAGGTGAATAATAATGTATAATTTTGATGATATTGCAAAAAGAAGAAATACATATTCACTAAAATGGGATGTTAAGGATAATGAGCTTCCTATGTGGGTAGCCGATATGGATTTTAAATGCTGTGATGTAATCACTAAGGCTATTAAGGATAGAGCTGATATTGGTGCCTATGGCTATAGTGATGTACCAGATGAATATTTTGATTCATATATTTCATTTTGGCGTGATAGACATAATGTCATATTAGAAAAGAAGGATATGATTTTTTCACTTGGAGTAGTACCATCATTATCTACTGCAGTAAGATCATTAACTAAGGTTGCTGAAAGAGTAGTAATACTAACACCTGTATATAATATTTTCTTTAATTCAATTTATAATAACGGAAGATATATTATAGAAATACCACTAGATTATAAAAATGGTGAATATAATATTAATTATAGTGCTTTAGAGGAGGAGCTTAAAAATCCTCAAACAACATTATTAATATTATGTAATCCTCATAATCCAGTAGGAAGAATATGGACTAGTGAGGAATTAACTAGGATAGGTCATCTATGTAATAAAAATAATGTCACAATAGTTTCAGATGAAATCCACTGTGACATCGTAAGAGAAAATAAAAGCTATACATCATTTTATAGCCTAGATGACGAATGTAAAAATAATTCAGTTGTATTATTATCCGCAACTAAATGCTTTAATATGGCAGGTATACATTCATCTATAGCTGTAATACATAATAGAGTATTACGTCATAAATTTAATAGGGAATTAAATAATTCTGAATGTGCAGAGGGTAATTTTTTTTCATTTGAGCCAGTTATAGCTGCCTTAAATGAGGGAAGAGTATGGCTTGATGAGGTTAATAAATATATAGATAATAATTTTAAATATTATTATGATTTTATTAAGAATAATATACCTGATGCTAAAGCAATAAAAGAGGATGCTACATATTTAGCATGGCTCGATATTAGTAATATTACAGAAGATGATATAGAGCTTCAAAAATTCATTAGAGAGGATACTGGCCTTTATGTAACTGAAGGAAGCGAATATGGAAAAGCTGGTAAAGGCTTCTTAAGAATAAATTTGGCCACATCCTTAGAAAATGTCCAAAATGGACTTAAACGTTTAAAAAAAGGTATAGAAAATTATAGAAAACGCTTGCAATAACGTTTAAGCATGATATAATAGATGTGGTTTAGGAAAATTTGAAGATTAGAAAAAGGAATCAACATATGATTCCTATTTCTTTTTTTTAGCATCTATTTTCTTTTGATATATACCTTGATAGAATTCCTTCCATAGGTTAGCTACATTCTCTTTAGAATAGTAGTTACTAATGTATTTTGAATCCTCTAAGGCTTGGTTATATAAATCCTTATCAGTTGATAGATTTCTAATGATATTTGAGAATTCATTATTATCATTACCCTTTTGGTATTTATGGAATAAGATATCCTTATATAATTCAAGGTCTCTTAATAATACAGGCTTTCCTACTGAGCAAGCCTCTAGAATTGACATTGGGAATAATTCATTATAGCTTGGCATAAATAATAAATCAGACATATTAAACATTTGATTCATTTCAGTTCTTGGGATAATACCTAGGAACTTTATGTTTTTACAAGGAGGGTTTTCTACAACCTCCTTTAATTCCTTATAGCCATCTGTTATCTTAGCGAATGAGAAGCCACCACACCATACAAATTCAATATCAGGATTATTTTTGGCTACCTCAACGAAATCTAATACACCCTTACGTGTTTGTACCTGACCGCAGCCCATAACAACAAATTTATTAGGATCAATATTATATTTCTTTCTAACCTCTAATGATTCATCCTTAGAGATAGGGTAGAAGTTATCCTTTGATACATAGTTAGGAATATAAATAATTCTTTCAGGCTTAACACCATGTCTTATTAAATCATTCTTAAATATAGGATTAACTACTACAAGGTATTCAGCCTTTTTATAGAATGACATTACATATTTTTTAAATATCCAGAATATTGGCTTTGGAAGCTTAATAGAACCATCTAATGTTTCTGGTAAGAAATGACAATACATTACTCTGATGCCATTTCTTTTTTTGAATCTAAAATAAAATCCAAAATTAACTGAGTGAACATGAACAATATCAGCCTTTTTTCTAGAATTGATTCTAACCTCAAATTCCTCACTTAATAATTCCTTTATTAGATTTACCTGCTCGATATAGGCAGAGCCTACACCCTGTCCATCAACGCTATCAGCCTTTGATAGCATATTTACTGTTAATTTCTTCATATTATTTTTCCTTTCTCTTTGTGTATGCTTCATACGCAAGTACGCTTAGGGCTACTGCGACATTTAAGCTATTTTGAGTACCTTCCATTGGTATAAATACATTTTTAGATTTATGATTATACCAATCCTTGTTTATTCCAAACCTTTCATTTCCTACTACGATGGCGATTTTATTTTTATAATCGTACTCTTTGTAGGATTTACCAAGGATTGGCTCACCTAAATATATATCATAATCATTATTAATTAGATAATTTAATGTGTTCTCGTAGGTTTCAGTTACTGTAGGTATTAATAAATTACAGCCACGAGAAGAAGATGTTACATTATTGTTTTCCACCTTAGATATAGGGTCAACTATTATTACCGCATCACATTTAACACTATCAAGGGTTCTATAGATAGTACCGATATTACCTGGTATTTCTAAATGATCTAATACTATTATAAATTCCTTATCCTTTAAATCATTAAGTGTATATTTATTAAATTTAATCATTGCGATAATACCAGCATGATTATCCTTAAGCTTTAGTGAATCATAGGTATTAGATGATATTTCATATATTTCCTTAGCTTTTGCCTTTAGATTGTTTATTACAGAATTAGCTAAATCTGAAAATATATTATCAGGTGTATATAGGGCTAATTCTATTTCTAAATTATGATTTAGAGCTAGATTTATAATTTCAATATCATCAGTTACTGTATAACCATTATGATTGTTTGTTTTAATAGCATTTTTTATTAATTTGTATTTTTCGTGTTGCTTACCAATTGTTTCCATAAAAAACTCCATATTAATACATTTTAATTATAAATCATTATATAAAAAAATCAATTTGTAGTGTATAATTAATTGGGTGATAGAAAATATGAAAAGGATATTATTAGTTTTTTTATTTTTATTTAATTTTTTAATGTTAGCTGCTTGTTCTAACACAAATAATAACACAAGCACAACAACTACAGGTGTAGAGCCTTCAACATCTACTACAGTTGTTGATAATTACAAGCTTTCTGTTGTAGCTCCACAGGGAGCACCTGCAATAGCATTAGCTAATGTAGCTATTAATGATAAGGATCAATATTCATTCATCAATGCAGATACTATTGGTGCACAATTTCCTGCAAATCAAAAGGATATTATTATAGCTCCTGTTAATGCAGGTGCTAAGACATTTAAAGCAAATAAGTCAACATATAAGCTTGGGGCTGTATTAACATGGGGTAATATCTATGTTGCAACACAAAGAACTGATATTGAAACACTTAGTGATTTATCAGGTAAGGAAATTGCTTTATTTAGTGAAGAATCAATCAATTATCCTATAGCAAAATATGCATTAGAGCAAAATGGCGTAAATGCTACATATACTGCATTAGCAACAGCTGCTGCTACAAAGGATAAGCTTGTTGATGAGCCAAATGCAATAGTTGTTACTGCTGAGCCAGCTTTAACAGTAGCTACAAACCAATTAAAGCAACAGGGTAAGAATGTAAAGACATTCTCTATTCAGGAGTTATATAAGGCTAAGACTGGCTCAGATTATACACAAGCCGCATTATTTATTAAGGCTGAAACAATTTTAAATCATAAGAGTGTAGTTGATAAGTTTTTAGATGATGTTAAAGCATCTTGTGATTTATTTACAGCTAACTTAGATAAGGCAGCTGATAATGTTATTGAATTAGCTATTCCAGGCGTTCCTGCTGCTAAGCCAGTATTATTAAATGCATTACCTAAATGCTCTATTAAATATGTAGGTGCTTTAGAGGCTAAGGCTGATCTTGAGAAAACTGCAAATGTTGATTTAACTAAATTCGGAGGTGCACTACCTACAAATGACTTCTATTACAGCAAATAAGAAAATACAAAATTTAATATTATTTGTTGTAGGAGTAATACTATTTTTATTATTAATTTCTTTAATTGGTTTAATTAAGAATAATCCAATTGTTTTCCCTTCACTATTGGACATTAGTAAAGCATTTTTTGGGTTATTAGGTGATGGTAATACATATAAATATATTGGAATAACATTACTTGATTTCGTTATTGTATTATCGGTATCATCAATAATTGCCTTAGGCTTTGGTATACTTGCAGGCTTTAGTGATATTGCAAGAGGAATATTAAAACCATTTATGGTTATATTTAGAAGCCTTCCTATGGTAATTATTATCGTAATTATTATGCTTACAATTCCAAATAATAATTATAGATATGTTCCTGTAGTTTCAACTACATTAGCATTAATACCTATTATCTATGAGGCTACATGTGAGGGAATAAGAAGAATAGATCCATTTTATAATGATGTGTGGAAATTAAATAGTAAATTAAATTTAATGGTAATTACTCATGTACATTTACCACTAATTTCTGGCTATTTGAAGCAAGCCTTTGTTAACGCAATAGGCTTTGGTATAAAGATGATAGTAACTACTGAATTTATAGCAGGTGTAAGGGATACACTTGGTGTTGCTATATATAATTCAAGGTTGGATATTGAATATTCTAAAATATACGCATATGCATTAATACTTGTATTAATTGTTGTATTTTTTGAATGGGTTCCATTCTTGATTTTTAAATTAGTTAAGATAATTATTAATAAGAAAAAAGAAGAATTAGAAGAAACAAAATCATAAAAGGGGAGTAGTTCCCTTTTTGTTATTTATGGATTGTGAGGTGATAGTTTGGTAAGAGAAGATAATTATAAGAGGATGACTGAAAGTAATGTTTATAAGCTTATTATGGTTTTAGGAGTACCGACTATCATTTCTATGCTTATAACCAATATTTATAATATGGCAGATACATATTTTGTTGGTACATTAGGTGATAGTGCTCAGGGAGCAACAGGAGTATTATTTACACTTATGGCTGTTATTCAGGCTTTAGCATTTATGCTAGGTCATGGTAGTGGTACATATGTAGCTAAATTCTTAGCTGATAAGGATAATAAAAATGCATCAAAATATGCATCTTGTAGTTTTTTTTCAGGATTAGTGATTGGTTTATTATTAATGATGTTTGGATTAATATTTATAGATGGCGTATGCTATATGCTAGGTTCAACTGAAACAATCCTGCCATATGCTAAAGAATATGGTATGTGGATATTGATTTCAGCTCCATTTATGATTACATCATTAATATTAAATAATGTACTAAGATATGAGGGTAAAGCTCTATTTGCGATGTTTGGACTCGCAAGT
>JAEELU010000135.1 GCA_016282815.1 Acholeplasmatales bacterium | reverse complement strand
CTGATGATTTAGGTATAGAGGAATCAAGTGCATTAAGACATAATTTCTTTGATGTAATTGAAGCTAAATATCGTATTATCGGTATTAATGGTGAGGGTGCACTAAAGAAGGATGTAAAGAAGTATTATTCTAATTATGCTCAAAGAGCTACAGAAGAAAAGACTACAATGGAGCTTGAGATTGAGGATGATTATGCAGTTAAAAGCGCAATGTACTTCCAGGAGCACGCAATCTTTAGAGGTGGCAAATACGCTGGTAGAATCCTAATTGGTGATATCAAGGGCTCTGAATCATTAATCGGACTAGAAAGAAAAGAAGCTGAAGCTAGAGCTGAGCTTGAGCTAATTAAAAATAGATTCACTACAGTAATTAATAATAGTGAGGATGGTATATTCTTTAATACATTAAATAATGATACTATTTGGTGTAATGATGTATTAGTTAAAAAGCTATTCTTAACATCTAATGTAATGTCATCAAATGATTTCTTTAAGCTAATTCATCCTGATGATTTAAGAATATATCAGGAGAAGATAGCTCATTTAAATGATGAGGATTATAGTGTATCATATAGATTCTATATTGGCTCTCAATATGTTTATGTTAAGGAAGAGGGTCATAAGATTATTTCTAATAAAACAATTGAGCTATGTGGTATATTACATGTTTTAGATGATTATGGCTATGAGAAAACTCAAACAAAGCTTGATAATGTTAAGACAGAGGCTGATCTATTAAATAAGCTTCAGAAATTTAATCAAGAGGATAGAACATATATGCTTGTTGAAATGCGTGTAAATTCTATTCCTGATATTAACGAGAAGTTTGGTAGAGCAGTTGGTAATATGTGTCTTGCAGAATATGTTAATAGAATCAATGAGGAATTTGTTACTGACGACTTGATATATAGAGTTGGTGGATTAAACTTCGTTGCTGTAATTACTCAATACAACAATATGGAAAAGCTAAAGAGTAATTTAAGAAATGATGAAAGAATATTACATGCTAGCCTAACATATGGTAAGGAAAAGGTAGCTATCGATGTAAATATGGGTATTTCAATGTCTAGTGAGGCAGGAAGCCCTAAGGATATAATAAAGAATGCACATGAGGCATTAAATTATTCATTAAATCCTAAATTCCAATCATCATATCTATTCTTTAAGGATATGAGATCGTGAAAAAAATAGATGCTAGAAAAAATGCATTATCTTTAAGAAAGAATTTAGATACTGCTAAAATATCAAAAAAAGTATTAGAGGATATATTTAATTCTAAAATATTAGATAGATTTGAAAATGTTGGAATATATTATCCTTTAGGTAATGAAATCGATATAACTGGTTTATTAGATTTATATCCAAATAAGAAATTCTATTTACCAGTAACAAAGGATAATATTCATTTCGTTTGTTATGATAAAAGCACTATTTTGGCAGATGGTCCATTTAAAACAAAGGAGCCAAGTGGTGTAGAAGTAGATAGAGATATTATAGAATGCTTTATTATTCCTTGTGTATGTATATCAAAGGATAATAAGCGTGTTGGATATGGTAAAGGCTATTATGATAGATATCTAAATGGCTATAATGGATATAAGATAGGTATTTGCTATAAGGATTCTAATGATTTAGATATTGATATGGATACATTTGATGTAAGCTTGAATATGAAATTTGTTGGGTGATAATAATGTTTAGCGTTATATTATTAATGGCTGGTGTTGGTAGTAGAATGAATGCTTCAAAAAATAAAATACTTCTTGAAGCAAATGGTAAAATGCTATTTCAATATCCACTAGAATTATTTAAAAAATATAATTCTGAAATTATATGCGTAATTAATAAAAATGATGAGGAATTATTAAAGCCTTATCTAAGTGATGTTAAATATGTATATGGTGGAGAAACTCGTGGTGAGAGTGTGTTTAATGGATTAAAGGCTACTACAGGTGATTATGTATTAATACATGATTCAGCTAGAGTATTAATTGACGCTAATACAATTGATAATATTATTGATATGTCTAATAAGTATGATGCTATACTTACATATCATAAGGTAAAGGATACTATTAAGGAAATAAAGGATAATAAGCTTATTACCCTTAATAGAGATAATCTAATAGCAGCCTCAACTCCACAGTGTGGGAAGAGATTACTATTATTAGATTCATATACAAAAGCATTTAATGATAAAAAGGTATTTACTGATGATATATCATTAATAGAATATTATTATCCTAATATTGAAATAGGCCTAGTGCTTTCTAATGAGGAAAGCTTTAAGGTAACAACACCTATGGATTATACATTATTAAAGGAGCTAATAAAGTGATAAGAATTGGTCATGCTTGGGATACACATAAGCTATTAAGAGGAAGAGATTTATTCCTTGGTGGTGTAAAAATTGAATCTGAAATTGGTTTATTAGGCCATAGTGACGCTGATGTAGTATTACATGCCGTAGCTGAGAGCCTACTTGGAGCTTTAGCCCTAGGTGATTTAGGCACATTCTATCCTGATAATAGTGATAAGACATTAGGAATGGATTCTAAGATAATACTTAGAGAATGCTACGAAAGAGTAAAAAATGAGGGTTTTAAAATCAACAACATTGATTTAACTATTTATTCTGAGGTAGTAAGAATTTCCCCTGTAAGATTAAAAATACAGGAATCTATAGCTAATATATTAAATATAGATAAGAAATATGTTAGTGTTAAGGCAACAACCTGGGAAAAGATGGGCTTTGTTGGTAGAGGGGAAGCAATTGCCTGTGAGGCAGTATGCTTAGTTAATAATGATTAAGGTATTATTTATTTGTCATGGGAATATATGTAGAAGCCCTATGGCAGAATTTCTATTTAAGAATTATGTAAATAAAAAGAATAAATCTAATTTATTTATCATAGATTCTATGGCAACATCCCGTGAGGAAATAGGTAATGGTATTCATTATGGTACTAGAAATATATTAGATAGGTATCATATTAAATATGATAACCATAGAGCTACTCAGGTAACTAAAAAAGATTATGATTTTTATGATTTTATAATTGTAATGGATAGAAATAATATATATAATTTAAAACGAATATTTGATAAAATGGATAAGGTTCATTTATTCTTAGAATATTCAGGATTAAATAGGGATATAAGTGATCCCTGGTATACAGGTGATTTTGATACTACATATAAGGATATTATGCTTGGTATTGAAGGATTTTATAGCTATTTAGAAAAAAATGGCTATTTATGAGGGTGATATAGATGTTATTAAAAACAGCTAAAGGAAACTTTCTTTTAGAGAAAAATTTTAGAGATGCCTATAAGGAGGATGCCTTCCTAGAGAAATATCTTGAGGAGGTATTTGATAAGGATTTATATATTGTTGGAGATATATCTAATGGTATATTAAGATTAAAGGGCTTTGATTCTATTCCTAATAGTCCTAATCATTATTCTCAATTAAATAAATATATTGAGAATTCAACAGTTATAGGTTGTCCTTTTTATATCTTAAAAAGAATAAGATCTAATGAGGAATTTGAGCATCTAGAGAAAGATAAGGAAAAATCTAAAACTGATGAGACAGGCTTTACTATTACATCAATAACAAAGGAAAACTTTGATAAGGAATCATTAAAGCTTCAATCATCACATAAGGATAAGCCAAATATTATGCTTGATGCTCAAAAGTTTAATAGTATTCCAAAAGGCTCACTTCCTAATGATTTAAGGGATAGTAATGATAAAACTACTAAGGAAGCAGCTAAGCCAGTTGAGGATCAGCAAACATACGTATCATCTAGTCCTGATTTTGATCCTAGCAAGAAGCAGGAAAGAAATCAAAGAAACAATAATCAAAGAAATAACAACAATAACAATAATAATAACAATAGTAATAACAACAATAATAATTTTAAGAACAATAAGAATCATAGAAGAAAGAATAGAGGATTTAAGCCAAAGAATAATGGCAATCAATAATGGTGAGAATTATGGATAATGAAAAGGTTATATCTGAAATAAAGAAAATATTAGACAAAATCAGACCATATATCAATGGTGAGGGTGGAGACATTGAATATGTAGATTTTCAAGACGGAATAGTATATATTAGATTAACAGGTGCTTGTGTAGGCTGTGGTGCAATGGATAGCACATTTGAGGGTATTGAAGCATTATTAACTGAATATGTACCAGAGGTATTAGGAGTTAAGGACGTTACATACGAGGAGATGTAAATTATGTTTTTAGATGCAGCAACAGAGCTTAAAAACTTAGTAACTACAAGAGCTATGCAAATACTAATCATTAGTATTATTTCTATGCTTTTAGCTCAGCTAATTAAGTTTGTATTTTATTCAATTAGATATAAGAAGCCTGTTTGGAGATTATTAGTATCTACAGGAGGCTTTCCATCATCACATACATCATTTTGTATAGCATTATGTATTTCACTTGGAATGTTCCAATGGCGTGAGCTAAATAGCTTAGATTGGTCATTCGCTGTTGCGGTAGTATTTAGTGCAATTACAATTCATGATGCATTTGGTGTAAGACTTGAGGCATCTAAGCATGCTATCATTTTAAATAATCTAGTTGAGGATTTAACTGAAGAGGAAAGACAGGAGCTTGGCTTCGGTAAAAAGGGTAAGCTTAAGGAAATGCTTGGACATAAGATTAATGAGGTACTTGGTGGTATTATCGTTGGTGTAGCTGTAGGCATAGCTGGATTTTTCATTTGTGCATAATAATAAGCCTTTTATAAAAGGCTTTTTATTTTGCTTTATAAGTGTTATAATTAAATAGATTTAGGAGGATTCATATATGGAAAAGAAATTGGAATTAGATATTTCCAAGGCTAAGCCTTTTATTGACGAAAAAGACTATAAGGCATTAGAGAAGGAAGTAGTAAAGGCACATGAGGTTTTACGTAGTAAGAAGGGTGCTGGTAATGATTTTTTAGGCTGGTTAGATTTACCTGTTGCCTATGATCATAGAGAGTTTGAAAGAATTAAGGAAGCAGCAAAGAGAATACAGGATCAATCACAGGTATTACTTGCAATTGGTATTGGTGGATCTTATCTAGGAGCAAGATCTGCAATTGAAATGCTAAAGAAGTATTTCAACCAAAAGGGTGTAGAGGTAATATTTGTAGGTAATCATATTTCATCTACTTATGTTGCTGAGCTTTTAGATTATATTAAGGATAAGGATTTCTCAATCAATGTTATTTCAAAGTCAGGAACAACTACAGAGCCTGCAATAGCATTTAGAATCTTTAAGGAATATATTGAGGAAAGATATGGTAAGGTTGAGGCTAGAAAGAGAATTTATGCAACTACAGATAAGGCAAGAGGTGCATTAAAGACCTTAGCTGATACTGAAGGCTATGAGGAATTCGTAGTACCTGATGATGTTGGTGGAAGATTCTCAGTATTAACTGCAGTAGGCTTATTACCTATTGCTGCAGCAGGTATCGATATCGATGAAATGATGCAGGGTGCTAAGGACGCATATATCGATTATGCTGAAAAGGATGTAGAGAAGAACGATGCATTAAAGTATGCACTTGTTCGTAATGCTTTATATCGTCAAGGAAAGAAAATTGAAATGCTTGTTAATTATGAGCCAAAGATGAATTATTTCTCTGAGTGGTGGAAGCAATTAATGGGTGAATCAGAGGGTAAGGATGGAAAGGGTATTTGGATTACATCAGCTTCATTCTCAACTGACCTACACTCATTAGGCCAAATGATTCAGGATGGTGAAAGAACAATATTCGAAACAGTAATTAATATTGTTAAGCCTGAAAAGGAAATCGTTGTTAAGGCTGATAAGGATAACCTAGATGGATTAAACTTCTTAGCAGGTAAAACAATGGATTATGTTAATAAGATGGCAATGGAGGGTACATTAATCGCTCACGTTGATGGTGGAGTACCTAATATCCGTGTTAATATTCCATCTATATCTGCATATACATATGGCTACATGGCATATTTCTTCGAGGTAGCATGTGGTGTATCTGCATATGTATTAGGAGTTAACCCATTCAACCAACCTGGTGTAGAATCATATAAGAAGAATATGTTCGCATTATTAGGTAAGCCAGGATATGAGGCAATGCAAGCTGAATTATTAAAGAAGCTTGGTAAGTAAAATACAAATAATAGTAATAAAAATGGTGTAGCCAAAACTACATCATTTTTTGTTTATATTTTAACTTCTAATATTGAAAACTATATGACAGAATTTTAATCTTTAAAAGATAGTTTTGCGATAATTATGTAAATTGCTATCTATTAGCAAAATTTATAAGCAATTAAGCCATTTTTTCTATATGTCTAAAAAATATGAACAAAATATCAATTATGTAATAGCTAAACATACAAATATCAAAAACAATGTATTTTATGCTAAAAAGCCATAAAGTTTAGTTATGAAAATAAATGAACTTATTAAGAAATTTATAAAGCATACTCTAGTTATTGAATATGCTTTTTTTTAATGTTAGAATAACAATACATTGTGCAAGTTTTATATTATAAAAAATTGTTTGCGAGGTGTTTATAATGGAAGAAATCGTTATTATAAAAAAGGATGGTACCTTAGAACCATTCAAGCCAGAAAAAATTAAGAAAGCTGTAACTAAATCTGCTTCAAGAGTTTTAGTTGATTTTACTCCAGAGGATCTAGAGGTAATAGCTAATTCAGTATTAAAGGCTATAACTGATAGAGGATTAAAGTCAGTTACTATTCCACAGATGCATAATTTCGTTGAAGGAGCACTTGATAGTCATTTCCCAACTGTAGCAAAGAGCTATCGTGATTATAGAAACTACAAGGTTGACTTCGTTCATATGCTTGATGAGGTTTATACAAAGAGCCAATCAATTATGTATATTGGAGATAAGGAAAACTCGAATACTGATAGTGCATTAGTTTCAACTAAGCGTAGCTTAATTTATAATCAACTAAATAAGGAGCTATATAAAAAGTTCTTCCTTAATGTTGAGGAGCTTCAGGCAATTAACGATGGATATTTCTACATTCATGATATGAACGCAAGACGTGACACAATGAACTGCTGCTTATTCGATGTTCAAACAGTATTAAAGGGCGGTTTTGAGATGGGTAATATTTGGTATAACGAGCCAAAGAGCCTTGATGTTGCCTTCGATGTAATTGGCGATATCGTATTATCAACTGCAGCTCAGCAATATGGTGGATTTACTGTTCCACAAATTGATTTAATATTAGATGAATATGCAGAGAAGAGCTTCCAAAAGTATTATCATAAGTACGTTGGTTTAGGATTATCAAGAGTTAAGGCTAACGAACAAGCTATAGAGGATGTAAGAAATGAATTTAAGCAAGGCTGGCAGGGTCTTGAATATAAGTTTAATACAGTAGGATCATCAAGAGGAGATTATCCATTCATCACTGTAACATTAGGTACAGGTACATCTAGATTTGCAAAGATGTGTACAATTGAGTGCTTAAAGGTTAGACGTGGTGGTCAGGGTAAGCCAGGAAGAAAGCGTCCTGTATTATTCCCTAAGATTGTATTCCTATATGATAAGGATTTACATGGTCCTGGATGCATAAATGAGGATCTATTTGAAGAGGGTGTATTATGCTCTTCAAAGACAATGTATCCAGATTGGCTATCTCTAACAGGAGAGGGCTATATCGCATCTATGTATAAGAAGTATGGTAAGGTTATTTCTCCAATGGGATGCCGTGCCTTCCTTTCACCTTGGTATGAGCGTGGTGGAATGTATCCTGCAGATGAGGATGATAAGCCAGTATTCGTAGGTAGATTTAATATTGGTGCTATTTCCCTACACTTACCAATGATTTTAGCTAAGGCTAGAAAGGAATCAAAGGATTTCTTTGAGGTATTAGATTATTATCTAGAAATGATCAGAAAGATTCATATTAGAACATATGATTATTTAGGAGAAATGAGAGCATCTACAAACCCTCTTGCTTATTGTCAGGGTGGTTTCTATGGCGGACATCTTGCACCAAACGAGAAGATTAAGCCTATTCTTAAGTCAGCTACAGCTTCATTTGGCTATACTGCATTAAATGAATTACAGGAATTATATAATGGTAAGAGTATTGCAGAGGATGGAGAGTTTGCACTTAAGACATTAGAGCATATCAATCAAAAGATTGCTGAATTTAAGGAGCAGGATCATGTATTATACGCAATTTATGGTACACCTGCAGAATCTCTATGTGGTACTCAAATAACTCAATTTAGAAAGAAATATGGAATTGTAGAAAATGTAAGTGATAGACCTTATGTTTCTAACTCATTCCATTGCCATGTAACTGAGGATATTTCGCCAATTGAAAAGCAGGATAAGGAATTTAGATTCTGGGAGCTTTCTAATGGTGGAAAGATTCAATATGTTAAGTATCCTATAGATTATAATATTGATGCCGTAAAGACATTAATTAGACGTGCTATGGATAAGGGCTTCTACGAAGGTGTTAATCTATCACTTGCTTATTGCGAGGATTGTGGACACCAAGAGCTTGCTATGGATGTATGTCCAAAGTGTGGTAGTAGAAACCTAACAAAGATTGAAAGAATGAATGGTTACCTATCTTATTCAAGAGTAAGCGGCTCAACTAGATTAAATGATGCTAAGATGGCTGAGATTGCAGAAAGGAAGAGTATGTAATGCGTTACCATAATATAACAAAGGATGATATGCTAAATGGTAGCGGATTACGTGTTGTTCTTTGGGTAGCAGGATGTGGACATCATTGTCCTGGCTGCCAAAATCCGATAACACATGATCCAAATGGTGGCATACCATTTGATGATGCAGCAAGAGAAGAATTATTTAACGAGCTATCAAAGGATTATATCTCTGGTATTACTTTTAGTGGTGGTGATCCTTTACATCCACTTAACGTAAATGAAATAGGTGAGCTTGTTGCGGAAATTAATGCTAAATTTCCACATAAGACTAAATGGTTATATACAGGCTATACATATGAGCAAATTTCAGGCTTACCATTTATCAGTATGCTTGATGTAATCTGTGATGGTAGATTCGAAATAGATAAGTTTGACCCAAAGCTTCACTGGGTTGGTAGCTCAAATCAAAGAGTAATCGATGTTAAGGCTACTAAGCGTGAGGGAAGAATAGTATTATATCAGGATGGTTCTGTAGATGGATAATTTTAAAAGGGTAGCTAGATTTGAAATTGTATCATTTGATCAATTTAAGTCAGGCTTTGATAATTTAAGTGATGATGAAATTAAGAATCTATATGATTCGTTAATTTTACCTAAGAGAGCAACAAAGGGCTCTGCTGGCTATGATTTTTACGCACCATTCGATATAACATTAAAGCCAGGTGAAACAATTAAGATTCCTACAGGTATTAGAGTATATATGGAGGAAAACTATGTATTAAAGCTATATCCAAGAAGTGGATTAGGCTTTAAGTACCGCCTTCAATTAAATAATACTGTTGGTATTATAGATAGTGATTATTATTATTCAGATAATGAAGGTCATATTTTCGCTAAAGTAACAAATGATTCTAATGAGAATAAAACAGTTGAAATCAAAAAAGGAACTGGCTTTATGCAGGGAATCTTTGTTGAATATGCAATAACATTTGATGATGATACACAATCTATTAGAAATGGTGGATTTGGTTCTACTACAAAATAATTATTTTTAATTCAAAGAAAACGATGTCTTAGGTACATCGTTTTTTTGATTCCTTTAATTTTGTCAAGCTTTGCCCCTATTTACAATTTACTTTCATTTTGATAGAATATATGATAGTGAAAAAGGTGAAAAGGGAAATATGAAAAAGAAAACTAAGGCAATGCTTGTTTTAGTTTCTATGTTTTTGTCTGCATTCACATTAGCTTCATGTAATGTAACTCAAAGCACAGGATCTTCAACTAAGCAGGAAGAGGCCAGCTCTTCAAAACCAGTGGAGACTTCTACATCAACAGTAGTAGCTCCAACAACTACTCCAAGTAATTCAACAACTACTCCAAGTAGTTCAACAACAGCTTTACCTGAGTACGTAGGCTTTAAGGTTTATTTGAATGGAGAAGAATTCTCTCCAACAAATAATACACTTGAATACACATTAGGTGATGATTACCTAAAAAACGTTCAAGTAAAGCTAATTAAAAGGGATGGTACTTTAGTAGATTACAATGATTTTGATATCAATACTGTAATTACTCAAACTATTGCTCCAGGTACCTATACAGCTGCTATACCATATGGTAATGAGGTTATAACAATCAATGTTATTATCAATAAAAAGGTAATACAGCTATCATCATTTGATATTGAAGCTAAATCATATGATGGTGAACCTGCAGAGGTTACTTATGAGTTAAGTGATAATAAGACTGCTCAAATCCTATACAAGGTAAAGGGAGCAGAGGATTCAACTTATTCAGAAACTGCCCCAGTAAATCCAGGTGAATATGTATGTAAGCTTTATGTTGCAGAAACTGATGATTATGCTGCACTAGAGCTAACAAAGGATTTTACTATTGGCGAAGAAGTAAAAACATTAAAGGTATATGTTGATGATGAGGAATATTCTTCAACTAATAATACAATAGAATTTAATTATGGCGATGAATATAATATATCTGATCATTTAACTGTAAAAGAGGTTGGTACTGTTACAGGTACTGAAACTACTATTACAGATTTTTCTGTTGCTACTGAGCTTCAGGCTACATCTAATTCTGGTACATATTCAGCACTAGTAAAATATGGTGATTATGAAGATACTGAATTAACTATAGTAGTTAATAAGGTTGATTCAAAAATCAATTCATTCGAGGCTAAATCTAAGGTATATGATGCTAAGGATGTAGTAGTTAATTACTCTACTAACAATGATGCTAATGTTAAGCTTTATTATAAGCTAGATGGTGCTGAGGATTCTACTTATACAGATGTAGCACCTAAGACTGCAGGCTATTATGTTTGTAAGATAGAAGTAGAGGCTGATGATAATTATAATGCTACATCAGATACATGTGAATTCTACATTCTAAAAAAACCTGTTAAGACACCTTTAAGTGAATGGGAGGATGGAAAAATCACATCATTCTCAACAGGCTCTGAACAAACACTTAATATAACTGATTTTAATTCTAGTATTATGTCTATATATGGTAAGGATTCAGATGATAAATATACTGTTAAATTAGAAAATGTAAAAAATACGTTAGGATTAAAAGAATTTAAGATTAAGCTTACTGATGAAAATTACTATTTTGAAGATACTAATGAGGATTTAGAATGTGATTATGATTGGAACATAATTGATTCAAATATTATTACATCAGTTACCTACGATGGTCAACCAATGACCTTTGCTGAATTCATAGCTATGGAATATTATATGCCAGTTTATGTTTCATTCACTACAATAGATGGATATAGTGCATATATAACTGATGATAAAGGCTATGGACAATATTCTATTGATGAATTTGAATATAGATATTTTGTAATAAAGTATGGTACAACAGAGTTATGTCATATAAAGCTATCTGTAGGTACAACTTGTCTTGAGGCTGTAAAAATAAATGGTGAGAGATATAGTGTTGCAGAAAATGTTTATTACTATATTAAGGATACTGATGAGAAAATCGAAATAGAATTTATTAATCCAACATCAGCATTTAGCTATTCTTCAGATACTCCGTATGGTGTCGGTCAGAATCCTACAGATAATTTAGTATTAACTAAAGGAAATCATTGGGTACAATTGCAAAAGTCACGCGGTAGCAATAGCTATTCTATATTCTGTGATATATATATTATTGATGATGATCCAATAGAGTCATTAAATGTTATAAGATATAGCATCGCAAGGGATGAATTATTTGTTGAAAGTGTAGAAGCGGATTCTAGAGGTACTTTTAGTACAAATAGTAATATGGATTTTGCAGTTGGACTTGATGTTGAGTTAAAGGAAGAATATAAGGATTGTACTGTAAGAGTTTTAAACAGAGATTCTGGTGGAGATGCCGATTTCGTACAGTTCTGGCAAAATAATTATAATGGTAATAATTATTCAATTTGGAGTTATGTTTTAATTGAAATAGTAAAAGATAATAAAGTAATATATTCTACTCAAGTCACAATAGAAAATGATTATCTACCTATTAAAGATTCATATGCTATTAATAATAGAGGTGTAGTTGAGGCTGCATTATTAGTAAGTAATAGTGAAAGAAAGGCTGCATTTGAGCTTGAGGGTTCAAATCCTGGTGGTACATTACTTGTTAATGGCGAGGAGATAACTTCAAAGACATATGAGGTTGATGGAATTTATAGAGAGAAAATAACATATACTAAGGAATTATATGGTCAGGTATTTAGTTTAGAGTTCTATCTAAATGTAATTGTTTCTGAGGATTCACATGATTTCGGTACTATTAGCTGTAAGTTCGATCAATCAGCACAGTATACAAACAATACCGCAAGTATCAGAGAATATGATTATAGTAATGTTTTCAATAATTATTTCTATTTATATTCAATAGAGCATTTTGATAAAACAAAAGTTACAACAGATAAATCTGGTTATTCTGTAACTGATGCTCAATTAGTAAATGATGATACTCTTGGTGTAACATATATGTTTGTTACCATAAATGATGGAACAGCGGATCATATATTGTATCTACTAGTAGAAACTAATAACTCAATGGGCTCAAGCTTAGCTGTTAAGGGTAATGGATTAAGATATTATTCAAGTGCCTATGGACGATATAACATTTCCTTTGATGAAAAGGATACAGCTTATGCAATAGATACTTATCCTAGTGATTATATGAGTATTGAGTTTGCTTCATATTTATATATTAATGTCACTTATCCTTCAGGAGTAAAAAAGGATTTTGGATATACATATCAATTATCTTTCTTTACATTCTCTGAAGTAGGAACATATGAAATTGAGGTAACAAATAGATTTAATCAAACAAAGAAATATTATATTGTTATTGAAGATTTCTCAGATATGATAAATATAACAGTTGGTGATACTGTATTATATGATCATAGTTCTAAGGATACTTCATTTAAGTCTGATAATGAAACTTATACTATTTTCGCCTATGCAGGTAAAGATAGTGATTCATTAATCGTTGATGGTAAGGTAGAAATAATTCTTTCAGGATTAATATCTCGTAATGCATATTATGATAAGAAGCTTAATAATAAGATTACTAGCGAAAGGGTAACACTTGATGTTGTAAAGGATGATAAAGATATTTATAATGCATACTTTTATTGTATGAGGGATGAGATTATAGCAACTATTAAATTGATATTTAAAGAAGAACCAAAGTCACCAGTAGTTATAACAATTGGTGATGATACATATGATTTAGGATCAGAAGAATCCTCTGGAGATTTAATATCAACTCCAATGGGTGGTGGAATGATGCTTGTCATTGATAATCCTGATGATGAGGTTTATATTAAGGGCACTAAGGTATATGATGATTATTCATATTCATTAATTATCATACCTCAAGGTGGTTCAGGCTTTAGTAATACTTCAACATTGGCAGAATTAGAAACATTAGGTATTCTAACTAGAATTACTGATCCAGATACATTGACTGCAAAGGTTAATTATAATATTCCTATTATGTCATATGGATATATTGTTCCAGAGGGTACTCCTGGTACTGCAACAATGTATTCTTTATTATCTAGTCAAGATGATACATTTATGATATATAAGAGTAATTATTTCTATAAGATTCAAATCGGAGAAAAAGAATTATATGCAGGAGCGATTATAGCAGACTTAATGTCAATATTTATGGGTGGACCATCATATGAAACAAACGCTGATGATAGTGAAACTAATTCACGTGGTACATTCACTGAATTAACATATTATATTGGTTTGGATGAATTAGATAATATTACTACTAATAATACCTATGTTATCAAATTTAAGAGCGTATTTGATGACAAACAAAATAATAAGCTAATATATTTCTATTCTGATGCAGATCATTATTATGGTTTAGCTCTAGAAAATGGTCAGATAGAGCTTGAGGTTAAGGAAAATGCTAGAGGAAAGAAATATGTAGAATTCTACTATGACCTATCAACTTCAAGTGTGGGCTCTGCCAAGGTAACACTTTTCTTATCTAATAAAACAATAAAAAAAATGTAATTTAATTAATAAATAATAATGATGGTTATTAGCATAGTATGCTAGTAGCCATTTTTATTTGTTCATTTTTAAACGTTTTTGTGTTATACTGAATGATAGATATGGGGAGTTAATTTTGGGAATAAGGAAGGTTTTTATTATGAAAAAAATTATTTTGTTTTTAATTCTAATATTAACAGTATTTTTATCATCATGTGGTGGTAGTAATCAAATCACAAAGGATGGATTAGTATATGATGTTAATGGTAAAATATGCTCCCTTGTAGGCTATAATGCTACTAATAAGGATAATGTCATAATCCCTAGAAAGGTGGATAATTATTTAGTTACTTCAATTGGTAGTACTAAGGGTGGAGTATTTAAAGGACATTCTGAAATAACTATTATTACTATACCAGATTCTATTCATTATATTGGTGATGAGGTATTTAGTGGTACAGGTATAGAAAATATTTATATTCCTAAGAATGTTACATATATTGGAAATGATTGTTTTAAGGATTGTAAAAGCTTAAATGTAATTAGATGTGAATCAAAAGGTGCATTTATGAATTTAGGCTGGAGTAAAACCTTTAATCCTGATAATCGTAAGGTTGAATGGAATGCTAGCATGAAGGGTGATGCAATAGTAGAGCTTGCTAAGGCAATAGCTACAGGCTTCGTATCAGGTTGTGCCTCAAAGGTTGGTCAAATCGCCATAAATAATATATTAAGTGCATTTGGATACCAGGATCCTGAGGCTGTATTTAGAGATGAAACAACACAATCTTTAGATGAAATTAAAAAGGCAATAATTGATGGCAATACCAAAATTTTATCACGGGTTCAACAAGTATCTGATAAGGTTACTGAGCTAAGAGATTTTGTTACATCGATGGAACGTGAAATATTTGCAAAAATAGATAGAACAGAATTTGATTCTAGAATGACTGTAATAGGTAGGGATATTGCAACACTTGATACATTATATGATAAATATCAAAGAGCAGTAGGAGAAACTAATTTTGATGTTGCTAAAGCTACAACTGCACAACTAATTGATGAGATTGAAAAGGCAGATTTACAAACAATCATTAATTTTTTAAAGGGTGAATTCTATACATCAGCTGCTGGAAGTCAAACTCCAATAATTACTTTATATTTTACATATTTAAAGAATGTATATCCTTTTATGCACCAGGTTGCACCAAGGCTTGAAAGCTATGCAGAATATTGCCGCATGGAATTATTAAAGGCAGGAGAGCTATATACTGAGTATTGTAATTATAAGCAAGCAGTAAATAATGATGATGAGACACAAAAGACTTTATGGCAAAATAATAGCGAGGCCGCTAAGAAGAATTTGTTAGATGCTTTAGACGGAATTACTGCGTTACTTCCTGAAGGAGATTTTGATTTAACTAAGGATAATAAGAGCTATCATTTGGTTAATCTTGACAAGAAT
>JAEELU010000134.1 GCA_016282815.1 Acholeplasmatales bacterium | reverse complement strand
TTGGGAGAGCATCTGCCTTACAAGCAGAGGGTCAGCGGTTCGAGCCCGTTGTCCTCCACCATGCCGAAATAGCTCAATTGGTAGAGCAACTGACTTGTAATCAGTAGGTTGTGGGTTCGATTCCTATTTTCGGCACCATCTAATCAATACAAGCTTCCAGGTGGAAGCTTTTTTTATTATTAAAAAGTAGTATAATAAATGAAAGGTGAAAATTATGATTAATTTATTAAGAAGAATATTTATTAAAAATTATGATAATATTTCTGATAAAGACGTTAGATTAGCCCATGGTGTTTTAGCAAGCATTGTAGGTATTATATCTAACCTTTTAGTTTTCTCCTCAAAGCTAGTAATAGGTATTATATCATTTAGTATATCCATTATTTCAGATGCTATAAATAACCTAAGTGATATGGCAACTAGTATTGTTGCCCTAATAGGCTTTAAGGTATCTAAAAAGAAGCCTGATGAGAAGCATCCATTTGGTCATGAAAGAATGGAATATATATCAGGCCTATTAGTTTCACTTGTAATAATAATTGTAGGAATAGTACTTTTAGGCTCATCAATATATAAAATGGTAAGCTATAAGGAGGAAAGCTTTCTAAGTAATTTATTTATTATTAACGTAATAATATTAGGTGTATCAATATTAATTAAAATATATCAAGCATATACCTATTATAAAATAGGTAATATTATTTCATCTATTAGCCTTAAGGCTAATTATCGTGATTCCTTAAATGATGTATTAACTACATCATTAATATTAATAGCTTTAATTATTGAATATGTATTATCATTAAATGGTATTGGTATTCCATTCTCATTAGATGGTCTACTTGGTATATTAGTATCTATGTTTATCATCTATACTGGTGTTACCCTACTTAAGGAGGAATCTAATCCACTACTTGGTACTAAGCTTAACAAGGAATACATAGATAAGGTAATAGCTGAAATCAAGAAGCATAAGGAAATATTAAATTACCATGATGTAATGTGTCATACCTATGGTGAGTCTAAATGCTATATGACTATTCATTTAGAGGTAGATAAGAATAATACGTTAGAATATATTCATGATGTAATAGATAAGATAGAATATAATATTAAAAATGAATATGGTATAGAATTAACTATTCATTTAGATCCTATAGATTTATCAGATAAGGAATTATTTGAAATAAAGGATAAAATAGAAAAATTCTTAAATGAAAATTATAAGGATGTAAGCATACATGATATTAGAATTATAAGAAGAGGTAAGAAGCATTTAGTATTATTTGATATGGTTACACCATTTAATTCTAATGATACTGAAATTAAGAATAGAATACATGAGCTATTCAATAATAAATATGAATTTAATATTGATGTTGAGCATCCATATTATTAATAAGCACTAGTTTGAACTAGTGTTTTTTATATGATATAATCATATAGAATTTATTCGATGGGTGATTTATATGATAAAAAGAATTTATTTAAATATGGACTGGAGCTTTAATGGTAATTTAGTTAATATACCTCATACTGTATGTGAAATACCATATAATTATTGTAACGAGGAAGATTATCAAATGACATCAGTATATGAGAAAAATATTAATATTTCTAGTGAATATAGGAATAAGCATATTATATTAACATTTGAGGGAGTAGCTCATAAATCTGATATTTATATTAATGATAAGCATATTTATACTAATAGCTGTGGATATAATAAATTTAGTATAGATATTAAGGATTATATAGAATATGATTTTGATAATAAGCTAAAGGTAATGGTAGATTCTAATGAGGATTTAAATATACCACCCTTTGGTAATGTTATAGATTATTTGACATATGGTGGTATATATAGAGATGTATATATCGATATTTGTAATAAAGAATATGTAGAGGATGTATTTGTTAAGCCTATTAATAAAAACAAAAAATGGTTTATAGATTTAGATGTTAAATTAAATGAAATAATTAATTATAAATTAGAGGTATTATTTAATAATGAAATTATTATAGAAAAGGATATTAATCCTAAGGAAAGATTAGAATCTATTAATATTGAAATAAATAATCCTAAACTATGGGATATCGATAATCCTAATTTATATGATTTAAGAATTATTATTAATGATGATATATTTAATACTACATTTGGATTAAGAACTGTTTTATTTAAAAATGATGGATTCTATCTAAATGGTAAAAGGGTAAAGATATTAGGATTAAATAGACATCAGTCATTCCCATATGTAGGTTATGCGATGCCTAAATCAATGCAGGAATTAGATGCTAAAATACTAAAATACGAATTAGCAGTAAATGCAGTAAGAACATCACATTATATGCAGGGTAAGTATTTTATTGATATGTGTGATAGGTTAGGATTATTAGTATTTACTGAGGCACCTGGTTGGCAGCATTTAGGAGATGAGAAATGGAAAGGATGTCATCTTGATAATGTTAAAAGTATGATATTAGAATATAGAAACCATCCATCTATTATTATGTGGGGAGTTAGAATAAATGAATCTATCGATGATCATGATTTATATTCTAAAGCAAATGAGCTTGCCCATAAGCTAGATTCTACTAGACCTACAGGTGGTGTAAGGTGTTATCAGCATGGTGAGGAGCTAGAGGATGTTTATACATATAATGATTTCTGTGATCCTAAGATGGAAAGAGGATTATCAGAAAAGAAGAATATATGTAGTAAAAATATTCCATATTTAGTATCTGAATTTAATGGACATATGCATCCAACGAAGATGTTTGATAAGGAAATAGAACGATTTGAGCAGGTAAGAAGAATTTGTAAGGGTATGAATGAATTCTATGGTGATGATGAAATCACAGGATTCTTTACATGGTGCATGGCAGATTATAATACCCATAAGGATTTTGGTAGTGGTGATAGGATTTGCTATCACGGAGTATTAGATATGTTTAGGAATCCTAAGATTTCAAGCTATATATTCTCATCACAATCTAAGGATGATTATTTCAATTTATCATCTGAATTAAATATGGGTGATTATGATGCTAGTATGATAGATACTGTATATGCATTTACTAACGCAGATAAGATTAATTTATATCGCAATGGTGAATTAATAAAGGTATATGATGATAGTAATAGAATATATAATAATATTCCTAATAGCCCAATATTAATTGATGATTTTGTTGGTGATTTGCTTGAGAAAAAGGAAGGCTATTCTAAGAAGGCCTCAGATATGATGAAAAGAGTCTTATACGCTACCCTAAAATACGGTAATAGGATGCCACTAAAGTATAAGCTTATGTATTTAAGGCTAATGCTATTTAATCATGTTAATTACCAAAAGGGCTATGAGCTATATGGTAAATATATAGGTAATTGGGGCTCAAAGGAAATAGTTTATACCTTTGAAGCAATAAGGAATAATAAAATATTTAAAACTATTAATTTGAGTAAGGCTAGAAAGCTACATTTAGAATATAAAATATCAAGTACTAAATT
Source organism: Acholeplasmatales bacterium (assembly GCA_016282815.1). GTDB lineage: Bacteria > Bacillota_I > Bacilli_A > Acholeplasmatales > Anaeroplasmataceae > Anaeroplasma. The sequence goes on along the minus strand of JAEELU010000134.1, from coordinate 8,257 downwards.
AATTCATAAAAATATGTATGATGTCTCATTGATAAGAATTAGTGCATTAGATCAAAATAATAATATATTACCATATTATAATGAGCCATTTGAAATTAGTGTATTAGGTGGTATTGATTTAATAGGACCTAGTATTGTTTCATTTAAGGGAGGATATTCTGGTGTTTATGTTAAAACAAATGGAAAGGGTAATATTGGTAAATTAGATATTAAATCACCTATAGGAAATATAAGCATTGATTTTGAGATAGAATGCTAATAATGGTAAAATATGTATTAGAAAAGATTTAAAAATGTGAAAAATTTGTGATTTAATTTGAATAAAAATGTTAAATAAAGTGAAGGAAGTAAGAAGTGTTGCATAGGCAGCACTTTTTATTTTTAATATAGGTGAACGAGGTGATTGATATGCAAACAATAGCTGTTATGAAAAGATATGAGCTTAAGTATGTTTTGAATAAGGAACAGATTGATTATTTAGTTAATGCCTTAAATGGACATATGGAAATTGATGAATATGGTAAAACGTCAATTGCATCACTTTATTACGATACACCAAATTATAGGCTTATTAGAGAATCTATAGAAAAGCCTGAATTTAAGGAAAAGGTTAGATTAAGATCATATGGACTTAATAAGCCTGGTAAGCCTGTATTTCTAGAATTAAAAAGAAAGGCCTATGGAATAGTATATAAAAGAAGAATCACTACATCAGTAGATGAGGTTAATGAATTCTTTACTAATACAAATAATAATTTCGATGATGGACAAATAGAAAAGGAGATTACCTATTTCAGAGATTATTATGAAAGATTAGTTCCATCATGCTTAATAATATACGATAGAGTAGCATATTATGAGCCTGATGGTGATTTGAGATTAACTATTGATTATAACCCAAGATATAGGGTTGATGATTTAAGGCTTGATAGCTCAATGGAGGGTATTTCATTATTTGATGATGAATGTGCAATATTAGAAATAAAGGTACAGGATTCTATACCATTATGGCTAACTAATATATTAGATAAGGGAAATATTTATATAAGTAGCTTTTCAAAATACGGTGAGGCCTATAAAAAAGAGGTCCTAGGACTAAGATAGAAGGGAATGATAATTATGTTTGATCCAATATTTTCAAATGAATCAATATCAAGTGTTTTACAATTCTTTATAATGGCAGGTGTAGCCTTAGTATCAGGCTTTATATATTCCTGGATACTATCATTTAAGGTACATTCTACTAAGAGATTCTTTTTAGTAAATGCATTATTACCATTCGTTGTTGGGGCTATATTATCATTTGTTAATGGTAATTTAGGAGTTGGTATAGCAATTGGTGGTGCATTTGCGTTAATCAGATTCAGAAGTGCACCTGGGTCTGCAGATGAAATAATATCTATATTTATCACTATGGCTGCGGGTGTAGCCTTTGGTATGGGCTATTTAGCCTATGGAGCTATAATCCTAATTGGACTTGGATTACTATATAATGCTTTAACATATTTACCTATTTATGATCATAAGAATAAGGAAAATGAAAAGCTATTAAAGATTACTATTCCAGAATCACTAGATTATAATGATGTATTCAAAAACACATTTGATAAATATTTAATTTCTTCAGAGAGCGTTGGCGTTAAAACTACAGGTATGGGATCTATGTTTAGATTATCATTCAAGATTAGAATGAAGAATGTAGCACTAGAAAAGGAGCTAATTGATGAATTAAGAACATTAAATGGTAATTTAGAAATTCAGATTGTTCCATACGCAGTAGATTCTAATGTACTATAGGAGGTATTTATGAAAAAGAGAAGCAAGATAATAATTACAGCATTACTTGTCTTAAGCCTATTCTTTAGTGTAACAGGCTGTAGCTTAAGTAATAATTCAAATAATAGTGTTAGTAACAATACTAATAGTAGCGTTAGTAATAATAATTCTACTGATACTAATACAGCAACTAGTACATCAAGTGCTGTATCAAATGAAATAATAACAGGTAGTAAGGATGAGAGTATGTTCTCATCAGGTGATACAAAGGAAATCACTGATTCAGAATATGATGGAGAAATAGATTTATCTACATTAACCTCTAATTATACAATAAATACTGCAGGTACATATCATGTTACAGGAAGCTCTACTGATTATCAGCTAATTATAAGCACTCCTGATACAGAAACTAAGAATGTTCATTTAGTGTTGGATAATGTAACAATGACTAATTCTAAAACAGCATGTATATATGTAGTTAATTCAGAAAAAACAATAATCCATTTAGTTGGTAATAATACAATTACTACAACATATTCAACAAAGGTAGCTGATGGTACATCATATATTGATGGAGCGATACATGCGAAGGATGATTTAACTATCACTGGTGAAGGAAAGATGGTAGTTAATTCAAAGCTTCATGGAATAGTATGTAAAAATGATTTAAAGATAACTGGAGGTACAGTTATTATTAATTCAGCTGAAAAGGGAATAGACGCCAATGATTCAGTTAGAATAAGTGATGGTGATATCACAATCACGACAACAGCAGGTGATGGAATTCATATAGAGAATTCAGATAATGATGCATTCTTTTATATGGAGGGTGGGTCACTTAATATAGATTCAGCATATGATGGAATAGATTTATCTACATCTGATAAGCTATTTACTGGTTATTTCTCATTAGTTGGAGGAGAGATAAATATTAAAGCAGGTGGAGGATATACAAAATCTACATCATCATCAAATAGTACTAAGGGTATTAAATCAGATAATGAACTAGTTATTAGTGGTGGAAGTGTTACTATAAACTCATCAGATGATGCACTTCACGCAGCATCAACAATAACTATTACAGATGGTATATTAGATTTAAAAACTGGTGATGATGGAATTCATTCTGATACTAAATCTATTATAAATGGTGGAACAATTACTATTAATGCTCATGAGGGTATTGAGGGTAAGCAGGTTGAAATCAATGGTGGTACAATGACAATTGTAGCATCAGATGATGGAATTAACGCTTCAACAAATATCACAGTTAATGGTGGCTATATCGATATTACAATGGGTAATGGAGATGTAGATGGAATTGATTCAAATGGAACATTCACACAAACAGGAGGATTTATTATAGCCAGAGTATCAGGTGTAAATGAAATGGCAGCCCCACTTGATACAGATGGAACAGTTAAAATTACTGGAGGAACATTTATAGCACTTGGTGCATTTAATACCTCAAATTCTACAACATCTATCCCATCAGTAAGATGGGGCGAATCAAGCTTCGGTGGAGGTAATATGGGATTTGGTAGAGGTGGTATGGGTGGCGGAATGGTGGGCCCTGGTCAATCTCAATCATCATCTACAGCATCATTCCAGGTAGGTACATATACTGTATCAGGAACAGATATTACATTTACCTTAACCACAACCTACTCAAACCTTGCGATAGTATCTGATAAGCTATCTGTTGGAACAAGCTATACATTATATTTAAATGGCTCTTCATGTAAAACATGGAGTCAATCACAGACATCAGTTACCGCAAGTTAATATAGATTATGATAAAATGTCTCAAAAAATATCAAATTTGAGACATTTTATTATTAATAAAATGAAATATTTGTGATACAATATTGTAAAGATTTATTTTTCGAGGTGTTTAATATGCGTAAAACAAAGATTATTTGTACTTTAGGTCCTGCATGTGATGATGAGGAAATGCTAAAAAATATGATCAAGAATGGTCTTGATTGTGCTAGATTAAATTTCTCTCATGGAACTCATGAGGAGCAAAAGGTAAGAATGGATAGAGTAAAGAAGGTAAGAGAGGAGTTAGGTATACCACTACCAATACTTCTAGATACTAAAGGTCCTGAGATTAGAGTAAAGCTATTTAAGGATAGTAGAGTTGAATTGAAGAAGGGACAGGAATTCACATTCTCTAATGATCCTGATTTAATGGGAGATGAAACAAGGGTAGCATTAAGCTATCCTAACCTTGCTAAATTCGTTAAGGCTGGAGTTAAGATTTTAGCTGATGATGGTAATGCAATGTTCGAGGTTGTAAGAATTGAAGGTGGAGATGTAGTTTGTAAGGTATTAAATAACTGCAAGCTATCAAATAGAAAATCAATTAATATACCTAATGTAGTAATAGATATGCCTTATATTTCTAAGGCGGATAGAGAGGATATCATTTTTGGTATTCAGGAATGTGTTGATTATATCGCAGCTTCATTCGTAAGAAGAAAGGATGATATTTTACAAATTAGAAAGCTTCTAGATGAATATGATACATCTGGTAAGATTAGAATTATTGCAAAAATAGAAAATACTGAGGGTATCGAAAAGATGGATGAAATCATCGAAGCAGCTGATGGTATCATGGTTGCTAGAGGTGATATGGGTGTTGAGGTTCCTTTTAGAATGTTACCAAAGATTCAAAAGGAATTAATCACTAAGTGCTATAGAGCAGGTAAGATTGTTGTTACAGCAACACAAATGCTTGACTCAATGCAGGTTAATCCACGTCCTACAAGAGCAGAGGTATCAGATGTAGCTAACGCTATTTATGATGGTACAACTTGTATCATGCTTTCAGGTGAATCTGCAGCAGGTAAGTATCCACTAGAATCAGTATCTGCAATGAGAGATATCGCTGATTATACAGAAACAAATAATGATTATGAAAAGCAATATGATGATTTTGATTTAAATTTAGGTGATGACTTCTTATCATCTATTTGTAACGCGGCTGTAACATGTGCTTATCAATTAGGCGCTAAGGCAATTATTTGTGTTACTAACCATGGTCAAACTGCATTTAAGCTTTCTGCTTATCGTCCACAATGTCCAATCATTGCGATAACAGTAGATCAAAAGGCTTGTAGACAGCTAAACCTTGCATTTGGAGTTCTACCTGTTTATGCTGAAAAGAAGAGTAATACCGATGAATTATTCCTATATGCTATCGAGAAAGCATTAGAAACAGGTATTGTTAAGAAGGGCGATAAGGTAATTATAACTGGTGCTTCATTCATAGGTGATGCTGTAACAGATACGATAAAATTACATATAATGTAAAAAAAAGGAGGTTTTTACAATGGAAATTGCAATTATTGTAATTACTATTGTCCTTGGTCTTGGCGTATTAGGCTTCGTTGGATTCCTAATCTATAAGAAGGTTAGTCTTAGAGATCAAGAGGCAGAAAAAAAGCCGGTTCATAAGAAGCCTGCACCAGTTGTTAAGGAAAAGCCAGCAAAGGTTGAGCTTACTCCTGAGCAAAAGGAAGAGAAAAAACAAAAGGAGTACACTAGCAGAACTAAAAGAATTAGTGAGCTTGGCTTAAAGAAGGCTAACGATTTTAGCGTAGAAGAGGATCCAAATGGTGTTGAGGTAGTAGGTATTATTTTTAATGAAAAATCTCGTGTATACCTATTTAACCCAGCCGGAAACAAGCTAAATGCTGGAGATGTTGTTATAGTATTAGACCAATCTAATACAAAAAGAACAGTACCAGTTGTTATTCCAAATAAATTTGTTAAGGAAGATCAAATTGTTCAACCATTTAAGGATATCCTAGAGGTTGTATATCAAACTAATGAAAAGCCAGTAGCTGTAGCTGCTCCTGTAGAGGAGGCTCAGCCTGAACCAGAGCCTCAAGAGGAGGAAAAGGTTGAGGAAACTCCAGTAGAGGAGCCAGTTGAAGAGGAAAAGGCTGAGGAAGAAAAAGCTGAAGAGCCACAGGAGGAAACAAAGGAGGAAGAAACTACTCCAAAACCACAACCTGAGCCAGAGCCAGAACCTCAAGAGGAACCAAAGGAGGAAGAGCCTCAAGAAGAAGAGAAGACTGAAGAGATTCCTGTTGAAGAACCAGCTGAGGAGAAGGAAGAGAAGCCAGCTCCTGAACCAGAACCTGAGCCAGAGCCAGAGCCTGTTGCTGAGGAAGCTGAAGATGATAGTGACGACGATTCTGATGATTCCGATGAGGGTGATGAATCTGATGGTAAGAGTGAGGCATCTAAGGATTCAGGTAATACTACAGTAGTATTCGATGAGGTATCTAAGAAATATAGAATTATTAAAACTAAGAAAACTTATGAATGTAAGCTTTCTATGCTAGATGAGAGTGTTAAGGATTATTACGATCAAATAAGAAATAGATTATTATCTTATGATGTTAAATATTCTAAGACTAAATCAGCAGAGAAGTTTAAATATAATAAGGAAGTTATAGCTATATTAAAGGTTGCAGGTAAGCAGGTTGGTTTATATCTAGCCCTAGACCCTAAGGAGCTTGAAAATAGCAAATATAAGGGTAAGGATTTATCTGAAAAGGCATCATATAAGGCAACTCCTTTCCAATATAAGACTAAGACTGATAGAAAGACTAAGTGGGCAATTGAATTAGTTGATATGCTTGCTGAAAAGAAAAATATCGGTATCAACAAGAACTTTAAGGAAGAGCCTTTTGCAAAAACATATCCTCAAATGACTGATGAGGAGCTAATCGAAAAAGGCTATATGACTAGAACTGAAACAGTAGTTGATGAGGCACCTAAAGGCTTCGTTAAATACGTAGAAGAAAAGTAATATTATTAAGGATTGGATTAAACGCCAATCCTTTTAATGTGATTAAGAAAAAAGTATTTGCAAGTCATAATTCTCTATGATATAATATCAACGCATTTAGTTTTTAAATGCCCTTGCCTAGAACCTAAGCTAGGCCAAAAGACCATAAGGAGGTAGTACAAATGAGAAAATATGAAATTATGTACATTCTTCGTTCTAACCTAGAGCAAGAAGCAATAAAGGCAGAGGTTGAAGCTGCTAAGAATATTATTACTTCTAATAACTCAAAGGTTGTAGATGTTAAAGAATGGGGCTTAAGAGAGCTTGCTTATGAAATTGAACATAATAAGAAGGGTTATTATGTTGTAATGAACGTAGAAGCAACTAAGGAAGCTATTAACGAATTCAATCGTATCGCTGGTTATAGCGAAAAGATTATTCGTCATATTGTTGTTGCATTAGAAGACTAATAAAGAGGTATTTTAGAATGAATAGAGTATCTTTAGTAGGAAGAATAGTAAGAGATCCAGAGCCTCGTTATTCACAAAACGGAACAGCTATATTAAACTTTTCTCTTGCAGTAGATAGAGGAACAAGAGATGCCAGCGGACAAAGACAAGCAGATTTTATTAACTGTGTTGCATTTGGGCAACCAGCAGACTTCATGCTTCGCTATGTAAAGAAGGGTTACATGATGGCTGTATGTGGAAGACTTCAAGTTAGAAGCTATCAAGGTCAAGATGGACAAAATCATACTGTTACAGAGGTTATTTGTGAGGCTGTTGAGAATTTAACTCCAAGAGATAATACTCAACCTGCAGCTAACGAAAATGTTAATGCACCAAGACCTCAATATCCTAATAACCAATATCAATCTAACAACAATCAATATTCAGGATATAACAATCCAAGTTATTCACAAAACGAACAACCAAGCTATAGACCACAAAACCTACAGCAAGGTGCACCTGCTCAACCAGAATCATTTGATGTTTCAGGAGCAAGTGAAGTTAGTGATGATGATTTACCATTCTAATTTAAAAGGAGGAAGAATTCATGCAAAATCGTAGAAATGATCGTGACGGTCAACGTCGTGGTAGAAAAAAGGTTTGCTATTTCACACAAAACCATATTGAATACATTGATTACAAGGATGTAGACTTATTAAGAAAGTTCGTTACTGATAGAGGTAAAATCTTACCTAGAAGAGTAACTGGTACATCTGCTAAGTATCAAAGAAAGCTTGCTATCGCTATTAAGAGAGCAAGACATATGGCTTTATTACCATTCGTAAAAGACTAGTAAATAGCTGTGAAGTGGCACGCTCACTCGCAAGAAAATGACATAAAACATAAGTATGAATGACCTTGTCAAATTTGGCGGGGTCTTTTATTTTTGTCCTGATCCATCCAGCCCATCCGTCTAGCCACTTATATATGTTATATATAAAGCCTAGCCATGAACGAGACTGTTGCACGGATGACAGAGGGTATGAGACTAGTGATATGTGACTGGGCCTTCCGACTGGCTTTCTCTGTCATCTGTGCAACATCGAGCTATGGCGTTAGACAGCTGTGAAGTGACACGCTCACTCGCAAGAAAATGAAATAAAACATAAGTATGAATGACCTTGTCAAATTTGGCGGGGTCTTTTATTTTTGTCTTGCCTTG
>JAEELU010000016.1 GCA_016282815.1 Acholeplasmatales bacterium | reverse complement strand
TGATAAGCTTCTATTTAACAGATAATAAAGCAGACAAAACAGCGAATTATCTAAGATCAACATCAAATTTATTATTAACGAATAAGGTATATGAGCTTAATGATGCTAAATATTATTATTTCGATAATGATGCAATAGAAATGAAGTCATATCTTTATGGTGCAGTCTATGATGAAGGAGAAGAAAGATTTAAGGGTGGCTCTTCAAATCCAGCTTTTTCAAGCATAGCTGAAGCCAAAAACTATGTTAGATATATGGAATATCAGGATTTATATCTACTACCTCTTTCTCAAAGCGAGGCAGGTTTATTGAATAACAGTAATGGTGCCACAATTTATACTAAAGCTTCCGGCGAAACAATGATTGCCCAAGAAGGACAACTATGGGTAAGATATAAAAAGAGTACCTGGACACCATCAGGTGCTTATGGATACGCATATTATTATTATGGTAATGGCAACTTATCAGATGGTTTGAATATTACAAGATTATCAACAAATCTAACTAAAGCCATAAATGCTGTTGTAACAAAAATTGTAGGACAAGGTTCTACAGTATATTTAGTAAGTGGCTCTAATATCAATCAAACAACTGGTCAGCCTTATCTTAGTACATCTCAGTATCATTTTGATAAAGAGGCAGTATCTAAAACAAAGATGGGTTCTCAATTTACATTTGAATTAGAATATGCTGGTGATAAAAACATATTCAGTAACACTCTTGAGCTTACAACAACAATTAATAATGTTACTACTACAAAGGAATATCCTATAGCTACACATATGACTTTGTCAGTTGATACATATACATTACTTTTCTATAAATATATAAATGGAACATCATGGACTGAAATACCAGCTCATGATGGAGATGAAATATCAAAGCTATTTAAGGATAAAGTATCAGGTATTTATACAATAAGAGAATACAGTAGTTTAGGTATAAATGAATTTGATATTTATTATGATAAGACAAGTCCTAAAATAATTGCTGGAATTAATTCAGGCGAGGTAATGTTAGATGGTACAGCTTTATCATTCTCATCTACAACATTTACTCTTAAGGAAATGCTTGATGAGGTTGATCCTTTGGGATTTGTTGCCATATTTAATTATTCAGGTGGAAGTCCTAAGGCTGTATTATATAAAGATGAAATTAATAATTATGTGTTAGAAAGCGGTAATTATTATATTTTAGTAGGAGATAGAAGCGGTAATTCATACCTATATTCTGTATTCTTATCTACAGTTCCTCTACAGGTTGAATTATTTGAATCTGATGATCACGGAGGAGTAATTGTAAGATTAAGAGATAAAGAAGAATCTGAAATTTTTACATATGAAATTTATTTAAATGATGATCTTATCGCGACAGAATACAAAGAAACTTATCTATTTAAATCTCCTGGTGTATATAGAGTAATAGTTCAGGATATTTATGGAAATTCATTTAATGATTGTATATCTTTTGAATATAAGTCTCCAACAATTACATGGTATTATCAAAATTCATATGGTGGTATGTCTCAGTATGATGAAAATAATATCAGTAATATGATTATTACTAAAGATGAAGCAAGTAGTAAAACATGGAATGTTTATACATCTACCTATATTACATTACAATTCGATGTAAAATATACTGATTCAGCCATTGGATTTGAAGTAACAGGTCTTGAAACATCAGATTATACTTATTCAGATGCAACAGGAAGATTAGTAATTAATGTATTAAAGCCATGGACTATCAAAGCATGGTATGAGGATAATAAGCTTAATTATGCTACATATGTATGTAGATTAGATGTTTCAGCTCCAACTGTGACATCCACATGTATTATAAAATCATATAATCTTGATTCTGAATTTGATTTAATGACTCAAGAAGAATACAGGAGTAAATATAATGATGGCGATTTGATGGCACCTGATTCTATTGGATATAGCGAATCAGATGGTACAACACAGGTATCATTTAATGAAAATGAAGTTATTTCAGCCAACTTCATTAATTTGAGCTTTATGGATGATTCAGGAATAAAATCAGTTTATGTAACACGTGATGGTAATGAAGTTAGTGCACAGCTTACAAATAACCAGATAGTTTTAAATGGTTATGGTAAATATTTAGTTACAGTAACAGATCAGCTTGGAAATAGTAGAACATTTGGATTTGAAAATATCAAGGGTGATATGTCAAAAGCAGAAATTGATGGAAAAGAAGTCAATGAAACAGAAACAGGTAATAACAATATAACTGTTACAGCATTTTATCCTATTTATTCAGGAGTTTTAGTTAAAACAGAACACGATAATAAATATTATGAATTCTATTATTCAGGCTTAACTCTTGTATCACTTGTTTATCATTGTAAAGTTACAGACGATGGAGTAAACATACGTTATGGATATGAATATGAAATATCTGATGATCTTTTAATAAATGATGGTAGTCAGATTCCAAATAAATGGGTAGTTGCAGTAAGTGAAGCTGATTTCAGAATTCTAGTATGCTTCGATACAAATAATCATTTAGTGTATAGAGTAGAGCTTATAAAAGGAACAATTGATGTAACATTCATCTCTATTACAAGTAAGGCAATTACTCCTAAGATGCATCATGCAACTTTATCAGATGAAGAAACTATGATAACACTTATGGCAGGAGACGAAATAATTGATGTTCCTGATATATCAAAGAAGATATTCATATCTGATGATCTTACTATCAAGGAAGAATTAACAGAGGAAGAAGAATATTATATTACATATATTAATTATGCTTATTCACCTGCTCTTACTTTTGAAAACTACACAACAATATATGAAAAAGGAAAAGGATTCAAGGAATTCATAGGATCTAAAAATGGATTCTATTCTATACTTGTTGGTAACATTTACGGTAATGAAACAAGATATACTATTAGTAAGATAGATAGCTTCTATGTCACAGTTGAAGCAATCTATTCAGATGGAGCAACAAAAGCAAAGGTTGATACATCAGAAAAGATTTATTCAAATAATTCATTTGTAATAACATCATTCGGAGATGATTTGGTATTCTATATTAATGGAGAGTTAGCTTCTGCAAGTATAGATGATGAATTAACAACTGTCTATATTAATCAGGCAGGAGAATATGAAGTTAAAATAATTAGTTCAAACGGATTACATAAGGAGCTTTTATTAGAAATAACATCAGATCCTACATTCAAGCTAAATGAGGATTGGATTTATGGTTATAATGAGAAAGCTTTAAGACGAAGTGAAGGTTATACAAATACTTACCTTTCAGTATCTGAAAACATTGGTGATGTAAAACAGGTAGCAGTAATTCATGAAGGTAAAAAGAATATAATCTATGACTTACTTGCTGATGAAAAAATCAATGATAAAGCATTGTTTAAAGAATCAATAGGAAAAGATGGAGACGGTATATATAGAATCGAATTTAGAAATACATATGGAGATGTTGTTTCTAAAGAAATACATTATAGTAATTCATCAACATTGGTTCTAAATAGAATAAGATCTGGACAAACTGAAAGAGAACCATATTCTTTAGATTTAGCATTAGATAAAGGATTCTATTCAAATGGAAGTCTTTTATTCAAAACAAATTCTATAGTATATAAATTCTTAGTTAACTCACAAGAGGTTAATCTTTCAAATGAAAAGGTATATGAATTCAACAATGCTTCAGGAAATGGTTCTATAATCTATGCAATAAGCTATATAGATGAATATGGCTTTGAATGTGAATTTAATGCATATCTATATAGAAATACTGTAACGATAGATACTTCAGCAATGAATATAGTTACAGTGAATGATACATTATATACAAAGGATAATGTAGATATTAAATTTGATAGTGACCTTACTGCAACAGTAAAAGTTAATTCATTAGAGCCGATAACTTATGAATCAGGTAAAATATACCGTAAGGATGGAACTTATAGCTTTGTTGTTACAGATATTGCTGGAAATGAAAATAAATTTACAATAGTTCATAAGAGCGTTAATTATTTCAGCATTATAAATTCAGAAACAAATGGAGAAGTCATCAATGGCGGTGTTGCAAACTGTAAATCAGTTTTATTCCAAACTCCAACATCTGAATCAGCTGTAATTAAAAAAGTATATAGAAATGGATTATTATTAGATAACTATAATACAAATTCATTTAGCAAAACTGCTAGATGGGAATTATTGATAGAGGATGCAGTCGGAAATATCTCATATTGTGAATTCTATCTAGTAAATAATTCACTTGGTATATTTGATTATACAGTTCCATACGGATATGAAATAACAGATATCTGGAAAAGAACAGCTACAGAAGAAAAATCAATATTAAGAGGTCGTGAAAAATCAATAACTCTTAAAGAAGACGGAGTTTATGCTGTTATTATGGAAAATAAGACAATAAATAGTGTTCTTAATTTCACAGTAACAATTGATACATCGCTTCCAAAAGCAACTCTAGTAGGTGTTGAAGATAACGGGATAACACCACGTGATGTAAAAATCACAGGACTTGAAAAAGGCGATGCAATAATGATTTATAAAGATGATGTACTTATGTATTCAGGTGTATATGAAGGTGCAACTGATGTACCGACTATTACTGAAGGTGGAAAGTACTTAGTACTTGTTACAAATGTAGCAGGTGTTACAAAAGAATTTAATTTTAAAAGAAAGAAAATAACAAATGTAGCTGGAACTATTCTAATAGTTGTTAGCTGCCTAGCAGTCGTAGGAGGCGTGTTCATCGGACTTTTATACAATAATAAAATGAACACAGATGACTAAGTTAATATAAGTAGTATGCCAGGTGTATAAATGGTGTACTACTTATATAATAATAAAATTAAACAATAAAGTAGGAGGAAAATATTATGTTTAACTTGATTTTAGC
>JAEELU010000133.1 GCA_016282815.1 Acholeplasmatales bacterium | reverse complement strand
CAGCATGAATTAAATTATACCTATGATGAGCTAATGGAGGGTATTATTCCTCTAGCTAACAACGATGCAGAAAAGGTAGTATCAATGGGTAATGATTTACCACTTGCTGTATTAATGGAAAAAGAATTCAATTTATATCAATTCTTTAAGCAAAGATTTGCTCAGGTTACTAACCCTCCTATTGATTCAATTAGAGAGGATATAGTAATGTCTTCATTAATGTATTTAGGAAGAGAGGGTAATCTACTTAATCCTACAAAGATTAATGCAAAAAGAATTAGAATTGATAATCCTATATTATCTAAGGAAGAATTTAATAAGATTAAATATATAGATAAATCATATCAAATAAAGGTAGATACTATTTCATTTACTTATGATTATAAGAAGGAAAAAATGGGTGAAGCCTTAGATAGAATATTTAAGGAATGCGAAAAGAAGATTGATGAAGGTGCTTCTATAATCATTCTATCTGATAGAGGTACTAAGGGTATTAAGATACCTTCATTATTAGTATCATCAGGCTTACACCAATATTTAACTAGAGTATCAAAAAGAACTCATGTTTCAATAGTATTAGAGGCAGCTGAACCAAGAGAGGTACATCATTTCGCAGCCTTAATTGGATTTGGTGTTAATGCTATATATCCATACCTAGTATATGAAACAATTGAGGAATATAAGGAAAGAGGATATATCACTGTAGATACAAAGAAGGCATTAGAAAACTATAGACATGCTACATTAAAGAGTATTACAAAGATTATTTCTAAGATGGGTATTTCTACAATTCAATCATATAATGGTGCCCAAATATTTGAATCAATTGGTTTATCAAATGAAATAATTGATAAATACTTTACTAATACACCTAATTCAATTGGTGGAATTAGTATGGATGTATTAGAGGAAAACTCAATTAAGCTATACAATAAGGCACTAGAAAGAAATGATGATACATTAGATTCTATGGGTCTTCACGGATATAGAAAGAATAAGCATGATCATATCTACGATCCAGTGGCTATTTTTACTCTTCAGGCAGCATGTAGAACTGGTGATTATAGCTTATATAAGAATTTTACTGATTTATTAGGTAAGAAAAGAATTAATATTAGAGATACATTAGATTTAGATTTCTCTCATTCAATTTCTATTGATGAGGTAGAAAGCGTTGATGAGATTGTAAAGAGATTTAAAACTGGAGCTATGAGCTATGGCTCAATCTCAAAGGAAGCTCACGAATGTATGGCTATCGCTATGAATATATTAGGCGGTAAGTCTAATACTGGTGAGGGTGGAGAAGAAAGAGAAAGATACGAATCTAAGGATGGATTAAATAGATGCTCAAAGATTAAGCAGGTAGCATCAGGTAGATTTGGTGTTACTATTGAGTATTTAACTAATGCGATAGAAATTCAGATCAAGATGGCTCAGGGTGCTAAGCCAGGTGAGGGTGGACAATTACCAGGACAAAAGGTATTCCCTTGGATTGCTAAAGCAAGACATTCAACTCCTGGTGTTTCATTAATATCACCTCCACCACATCATGATATTTATTCAATCGAGGATTTAGCACAGCTAATCTATGATTTAAAGAATGCTAATAGAGAGGCTAGAATTTCTGTTAAGCTTGTTGCTGAATCAGGTGTTGGTACAATCGCAGCTGGTGTTGTTAAGGCTGGTGCTAATACAATATTAATTTCAGGATATGATGGTGGTACAGGAGCTTCTCCTAGAACATCTATAGCTAATGCTGGTATTCCTTGGGAAATAGGTCTATCAGAAACTCATCAAACATTAGTATTAAATGGCTTAAGAGATAGAATTAGACTTGAGACTGATGGTAAGCTTCTAACAGGTAAGGATTTAGCTGTTGCTATATTACTTGGTGCAGAGGAATTCGGTTTTGCTACAGGACCATTAATCGCAATGGGCTGTATAATGATGAGAGTATGTAATATGAATACATGCCCTGTAGGTGTTGCAACTCAGGATGAGAAATTACGTAAGAATTTCAAGGGTAAGCCTGAATACGTAATTAACTTCATGAAATTCATAGCACAGGAGCTTCGTGAATATATGGCAAAGCTTGGCTTTAGAACTATTGATGAGATGGTTGGTCATACTGAGCTTTTAGCATTAAAGAAGGAATATAAGAATAGACTTGATGTATCAAAGCTATTATTTAATGCTAAGGTTGTTAATAGAAACGATAATATATTCAAGGAATATAAGAGAATAGATTTAAATAATACATTAGATTCTAGAATGCTTTTACCTTTATGCGAGGAATCAATTAAATATGGTCACGTTAAGGAAATGGATATTGAAATATCTAATGTTAATAGAGCGTTAGGTACAATATTATCTAATGAAATAACAAAGGTATACAAGGATAAGGGATTAGCTGATGATACTATCCTTATTAACGCAACAGGTAATGCAGGTAACTCATTTGGTGCATTCCTAACTCATGGTGTTACATTAAATGTTACAGGTGATGCTAATGATTATTTAGGTAAGGGCCTATGTGGTGGTAAGATAGTTGTTAAGGCATCTAAGAAGGCTACATTCGCACCTGAAAAGAATATCATTTGTGGTAACGTTGCATTATATGGTGCTACATCAGGTGATGTTTATTTAGATGGTATAACTGGTGAAAGATTCGCAATCAGAAATTCTGGTGCTAGGGTAGTAGCCTTAGGCTGTGGACAGCATGGATGCGAATATATGACTGGTGGAGTTGTATTATTACTTGGTAAAATTGGTAGAAACTTCGCTGCTGGTATGTCTGGTGGTGTAGCTTATATCTACGGACCAACTAATAAAAAGAATATCAACCAAGAGCTTGTATCTATATTAGATTTAAATGATAAGGATTCTAGTACAATTAGGGAATTATTAACAAATCATATTAAGTATACAGGTAGTGAATACGTATCTAATCTATTATATAATTTTGATCCTAAGGATTACTTTAAGGTATTACCTAATGATTATGCACAAATCCTAGAATATATGGAGGAGGCTAAGGAGTTAGGAGTAGAGGATCAGGAGCTATATGCATTCAATAAATTTACGGGGGTGAAATAATGGGTAAGCCTACTGGATTTATGGAATTCAAAAGAAAGGAAAAGAAGGAAAAGGATGTATTAAAAAGAATCGATGACTTCAATGACTTTCATATTCCATTTGATTTAAAAACTCAACAGGAACAGGCATCACGCTGTATGAACTGCGGTGTTCCATTTTGCCAATCCGCAATGAAGGTTAATAATAGAAATGTTGGCTGTCCACTTTCTAACCTAATTCCTGAATGGAATCATTTAATCTACTTAGGTTTATTTGAGGAAGCCTACAAAAGATTAGAAAAGACAGCTCCATTCCCTGAGTTTACTGGTAATGTATGCCCTGCACTTTGTGAGGCATGCTGCTCATGTAGTATCAATTATGAATCTGTATCTATTAGAGCAAATGAATTATTTCTAATAGAGGAAGCCTATAAGAATGGCTGGATTAAGCCTAAAAAGGATATCAAAAGAAATGGTAAAAAGGTATGTGTAATTGGCTCAGGTCCTTCAGGATTATCTGCTGCGAAAAGATTAAATGATAATGGCTTTACAGTCACTGTATATGAAAAAAACGACCGCTTTGGTGGCTTACTAATGTATGGTATTCCTAATATGAAAATAGAAAAAAGGATAATTGAAAGAAGAATTAACCTTTTAAAGGAGGAAGGCATTACATTTATTGCAAACACTAAAATTGGTGTTGACATTACAATGGATGAGCTAAACGAGAAATACGATGAAATAGTATTTGCTTGTGGAACATCTTTAGCAAGACCATTACAGGTTAAGAATAATGATGCAAAGGGTGTATTATATGCAGTAGATTTTTTATCTAAAACAACTAGAAATCTACTTGATAATAAGGAATTTGAATATAATTTAAAGGATAAGAATGTAATTATTGTTGGTGGTGGTGATACTGCAAATGACTGTTGTGGTACTGCTGCACGTGAAAAGGCTAAATCTATTACAGAGCTTGAAATTACAAAGGAGCCACCACTAGAAAATACACTTCCATGGCCTAATTACCCTAATAAAAAGAAAACAGATTATGGAGTATTAGAGGCTAATACATTAATGAATCACGATATTAGAAGATATGAAACTACTATCGATGAAATAATTAAAGAAAATGACAAAATAACAGGAGTATACATCAAGAAGGTTAAATTCGTTAACGAAAACGGAAGAATGAAGCTTCAGGATGTAGAAAATACAAGAGAATATCTTCCTTGTGATTACCTAATTATCGCAATGGGCTTCCTAGGAACTACTGATGATGATTTAAATAATTACAAATTAGATGCAATTAACAATAAAATTAAATTAAATAATTTTAGATATAATGATAAAATATCAGTATGTGGAGATATGAAAAA
The DNA here is from genome assembly GCA_016282815.1 of Acholeplasmatales bacterium. Lineage (GTDB taxonomy): Bacteria > Bacillota_I > Bacilli_A > Acholeplasmatales > Anaeroplasmataceae > Anaeroplasma. The sequence continues at coordinate 6,811 of JAEELU010000133.1, read as the reverse complement.
TGGACAATCATTAGTCGTTATAGCTATTAAGGATGGAATTGATTGTGCTGATCAAATTATTAATAAGTATAATTAATCCACTAACGATAAGGAGGTACATTTATGTACGATGTAAATACTATTTTAGAATACGTAAAGGAAGAGGATGTCAAGTTTATTAGATTAGCATTTATTGATATTTATGGTAAACAAAAGAACGTATCAATAATGCCACATGAGCTTGAGAAGGCATTTAAGTATGGTGTATCAATTGATTCAATGGCAATCGATGGATTTGAGAGTGGTTATAAATCTGATTTATTCCTATTCCCAAATGCTGATACTATAACAATACTTCCATGGAGACCTAGAGAAGGAAAAGTTATCAGAATGTTCTGTGATATTAAATATCCTGACGGAAGAGATTTTACCTGTGATACTAGAAAGCTTTTAATAAATGCTATTAGTGAGGCTAAGAAAAATGGATTAGAATTCCATTTTGGCTCAGAAATAGAATTCTATTTATTTAAAGCTGATGAGGAGGGTGAATCTACAGGAGTTACCTATGATAAGGCAGGATATATGGATATCGCACCTGATGATAAGGGAGAAAATATCAGAAGAGAAATCTGCCTAACATTAGAGGAAATGGATATTATGCCAGAAAGAAGCCATCATGAGGAGGGACCTGGACAAAACGAGGTAGCCTTCAGATATTCCGATGCCTTAAGAGCAGCTGATGAGGCTATTACATTTAAAACAGTAGTTAAAACAGTTGCCGGAAGAAATGGTTTATTTGCATCATTTGATCCAAAGCCAATTAGCGATAAGCCTGGTAATGGATATCATATAAATTTCTCCATTAGTGGAGGAAAGCTTGAATGTGCCATCGAGGGAGTATTAAAGCATATCAAGGAAATTACAGCATTCTTAAATGTTGATGAAAAATCATATGAGCGCCTTGGTAAGCTAATGGCACCAAAATATATATCATGGAGCTGTGAAAATAGAAGTGAGCTAATTAGAATTCCTGCAGCTAAGGACAACTACGTTAGAGCTGAGCTTCGTTCACCAGATCCATTAATCAATCCATATATAGCATTTACATTATTAATATATGCTGGTATGGAAGGAATTCTTGAAGATTACAATTTAAGAAAGCCTATAGATTCTGATTTAAATAAGGCGTCAGAGCTATTATTAAGCAAATTAGATAAGCTACCAGAAAGCTTAGAAGAAGCTAAGGTAATAGCAAGACAATCTGATTTTGTTAAGAAATATATTCCAAAGGAATTATTAGATAATTATTTAAAATAGAATTTGAGGTGGAAAAATGCTTGAAAGAATTTTTAGTGTATTATTAGTATCTTCATCTAAAAATTTCTCAAATGGCATTATATCTGCTTTAACTGAAAATAATTATGAAGTAACATTATCAGATTCCGTTCAAAAGGCTAAAAGAATACTAGTGGAAAAGGATTATGATATTATCATTGTTAATTCACCAGTAATCGATGATTTTGGAATGGATTTTGCTATAGATGAGGCAGAAAAAAATATTAGTGGTATTTTAATGTTTGTTAAGCCTGAGCTTGAGGCTGAGGTTTATTATAAAACCTACCAATATGGAATACTAACATTAACCAAGCCAACCTCTAAGGGAATTTTATTACAAACGATTAGGCTTTTATGTGCAACGATTATTAAAAGAGAAAGCATACAAGAAAAGCCTAAGGATTTAAAAACAAGGCTTGAGGAAATAAGAATTATCAATACTGCTAAAATGCTGTTGATTGAGCATAAGCATATATCTGAGGATGAAGCTCATAAATATTTAGAAAAAAGAGCTATGAATTTAAGAAAAAGCAAGGTAAAAATAGCCAGTGAAATTATAGAGGAATACTATAAGTAGTTTATATATAAAGGGGGACATAATATGAGTAAATATGTATTTGTTACAGGAGGAGTAGTATCTGGATTAGGTAAGGGTATTACTGCAGCTTCTTTAGGTAGATTACTAAAATCAAGAGGTTTAAAGGTTGCAGCACAAAAGCTAGATCCATATATTAATGTTGACCCTGGAACTATGTCTCCATACCAGCATGGTGAGGTATTCGTAACTGAGGATGGAGCCGAAACGGATCTAGATTTAGGACATTATGAAAGATTTATCGATGAGGATTTAAATAAATATTCAAATCTTACAACAGGTAAGGTCTTTTCTAATGTTATATCAAAGGAAAGAAATGGCGATTATCTTGGTTCTACAGTACAATACATTCCTAATATTACAAATGAAATCAAGGAATTCATTTATAAGGTAGGAAAGAAAACAGATGCTGATGTAGTAATAACTGAAATTGGTGGTACAACAGGTGATATTGAATCACAGCCATTCCTAGAGGCTATTAGACAAATAGGAAGAGAGCAGGGAAGAGAAAATACATTATATATTCATGTATGCTTACTTCCATATTTAAAGGCATCAAAGGAGCATAAATCAAAGCCAGTTCAGCACTCAGTAAGAGGCTTAAGAGGTATGGGTATTTCACCTGATATCATCATTTTAAGAACTGATGAAAAAATCACTGACCATAATATCTTTAAAAAGGTATCATTATTCTGTGATGTTAAGCCTGATTGTGTTATAGAAAATGTAACACTTGATGTATTATATGAAGCACCACTTATGCTTGAGAAATCTAATTTAAGTGAAATAGTTTGTAGAGAATTAAATATAAATGCTCCTAAGGCTAATTTAGCTGAATGGGAGGATTTAGTTAATAGAATTAAAAATGTTAGATACACAACTAATATTGCATTAGTAGGTAAATATGTTGAATTACATGATGCTTATCTATCTGTAGTAGAGGCACTACACCATGCAGGCTATCATGAAAGCACAAATATCAATATTAAGTGGGTAGATAGTGAGGAGATTACTCCAGCTAATGTTAATGAAACATTTAAGGGTATCGATGGAATAATCGTACCCGGTGGATTCGGCTCACGTGGTATAGAGGGTATGATTTTATCTGCAAAATATGCAAGAGAAAACAACGTTCCTTATTTTGGTATTTGCCTAGGTATGCAAATACTATGTATTGAATTTGCTAAAAATGTATTAAATAAGAAGGATGCTAATTCAAATGAATTTGATGAGCATTCATCATACAAGATTATTGATTATCTTGATGGTCAATCAGATGAGACAAAGAAGGGTGGAACACTAAGATTAGGCTCATACCCTTGTGTATTAAATAAATCATCAAAGATATATAAGGCATATAATAGTGAGCTTATTCATGAGCGTCACCGCCATAGATATGAATTTAATAATAAATATCGTGATGATTTCATTAATAATGGAGCATTATTATCAGGATTATCACCAGATGGTAATTTAGTAGAAACTGTTGAAATTAGTAAGCTAGATTTCTATATTGGTGTTCAATACCATCCTGAATTTAAATCTAGACCTAATAGACCTCATCCATTATTCGTTGGATTTATTAGGGCTTCAATGGGAGGTAAGCATGAGAATTAATTTTACTAAAATGCATGGCTGTGGAAATGATTATATTTATATCAATTGCTTCGAAAAGGAAATAAAAAATCCTAGCTTACTTTCAATTGAAATGTCAGAAAGACATTTCTCAGTAGGAAGCGATGGAATTGTCCTAATTGAAAAGAGCGATACCTGTGATGCTAAAATGCGTATGTTTAACGCTGATGGCTCAGAGGGTAAAATGTGTGGTAATGCGATTAGATGTATAGGTAAATACCTATATGATAATCAGCTTGTTACTAAAAAGGAAATCACTATCGAAACATTATCAGGAGTTAAGAAGCTTAATTTATTTGTTGAGAATGGTTTAGTAACTAAGGTATCAGTAAATATGGGTAGAGCATCATTTGATCCTAAGGATATTCCTACTACATTAGATCATGAAATGATAAATGAGGAATGTGTTATAAAAAAGCAGGCATATAAAATGACTGCTGTATCAATGGGTAATCCTCATGCAGTAATTTACCAGGATCACATTGGTAGTATCGATTTAATGAAGATTGGACCTTTCTTTGAGAATAATCCATTATTCCCAGAAAGAGTAAATACTGAATTTGTAAAAATATTAGATAAAAATCATTTAAAGATGAGAGTATGGGAGCGCGGAAGTGGTGAAACCTATGCCTGTGGAACAGGTGCCTGCGCTGTAGTAGCTTCATCAGTTAAAAATGGAATTGTACCAAAGAATGAGATTATCTATGTTGAATTATTAGGTGGAATACTTGAAATAGTTTGTGATGATAATTATGAAATTACTATGACAGGCCCAGCTAAAAAGGTATTTGATGGAGTATACGAATATGAAGATTAAGATTAATGAGAATTTTAAGAATATCAAAGAGAATTATTTATTTTCTGATATCAATAAAAGAGTAAAGGCATATAAGAGTACTCATCCAGATGCTGACATTATTAGGCTTGGTATCGGTGATGTTACATTACCACTTCCAAAAATAGTAGTTGATGAAATGGCTAAGGCATCAATTGAGATGGGTGCTAAGGAAACATTTAAGGGCTATCCACCTGAGTATGGCTATGATTTCCTAAGAGAAATGGTAGTGGATTATTATAAAAGAAATAAGGTTACATTAGATTTAGAGGATGTATTTATTTCTGATGGTGCTAAAAGTGATATCGGTAATATAGTAGATATATTAGGTGATAATGATATTTATATTCCTAACCCTGTATATCCTGTATATGTAGATTCAAATCTAATGTCAGGAAGAAAGGTTTATTACATAGAAGGTAATGAAAAGAATAAATTTCTACCTATGCCAGATGGCTTAGATTGTAAGCCAAAGGTAATTTATTTATGCTCACCTAATAACCCAACAGGCGCTACATATAGCTATGATGAGCTAGTAAAATGGGTTGAATACGCATATGAAAGTGGTTCATTAATTATATTTGATTCAGCATATGAAGCATTTATAACTGATGGCTCACCAAGATCAATATATCAAATTCCAATGGCTAAGCACGTAGCTATAGAAATATCAAGCTTATCAAAGATGGCAGGATTTACTGGTATTAGATGTGGATTCACTATTATACCTAAGGAATTAACTGTAGGTGATACATCGATTAATGCATTATGGAAAAGAAGATGTGCAACTAAATTCAATGGTGTATCATATCCAGTTCAAAGAGCAGCCTATGTTGCACTATCACCTGAGGGTGTAGAGGAAAGCAAGAAGAATCTTGCAATATACAAAAAAAACACAGAAATGCTATGTGAGCTATTTGATAAGAAGGGTATTTGGTATTCAGGAGGAAAAAACTCTCCATATATTTGGATGAGATGTCCAAATGGTATGAAGAGCTTTGAGTTCTTTGATTATTTACTTGATAAGGCAAATATAGTAGGTACACCTGGTGTAGGCTTCGGTGAATGTGGTGAGGGATATTTTAGATTGACATCCTTTGCATCTAACGAAGATACTAAAAAGGCAGTAGAAAGATTAAATAAATTATTATAATTTTAAAACAGGAGCATGTGCTCCTGTTTTCTTATAGGGTGAAAACAAAATTAACTCGGAAAAAACCGAGTTAAGATTTATCTTGTAGTTAAAGCATTTTTATTTAAAAAGTAGAGGTGACGAGCGTTAATCCAAGCGTCTTCATTATTTTAAGCATTGTGCGGAAAATGAACATAGATTTTTATTTTTAATATATTATTTATATGTTAGTATATAGTTGAATCATTTCCAGTAGTTGCGTTTTTCGAAACCACTAAAGTGTCTAACTATAATCTGTTACTTTAATATCATTTCTTTTGTTATATTTTCTAATTTCATCATAAAGAATCTCTTTTTACCTATATCATTAAATGATGAGCCTATCGCATATACTAAGTCATCAATTACTATAAATCTATCATGGATAATATCATTATGTATTATTGTTATGTTATCAGGTATTATTTCTTTATTTAAATAAGAAGAGGTAGAAGTAACTATTGTTATTTTAACCTTTAAGTCAGATAGCATTGTTAGTAAGAATTTATCTGCATATTGATCAATAATAGTTATTTCATTTCTAGCTAAAAAGAATAGCTTTCTTAAGAAAGTATATGGTTCTAATATTTCTCCTTCAAATATAATTTGAGTATTATCAGAATAAATAGTCATTTCTAAATTCTTTAATCTATTTTCAATATTTATTACATTAGCTTCTAATTGTAATATATTAGACTGATATGCCATAATTCTATCAGAATTAATAGCATAACCATTTAATAAATATTGTTTTAAAATAGAATTGGCCCAAATTCTAAATTGAGTACCACGTTTTGATTTAACACGATATCCGACAGATATAATAACATTTAATGAATAAAAGGCAACTTTTTGTTTGACACCTACAACACGCAAAAAATGCGTATTGTTATTTTTTTCAACTTCTCTTTCCAAAAAAACATTGTTTATATGCTTTCTAATAGTCTTTTCATCTCTCTCAAATAATAATGCAATTTCGTTTGCACTTAACCATACAGTATCTTCATCAGGTGATACTTTAACATCTAAACTAAAATCTCCATCCTCAAATTTTATTAATTCGTATTTCTTTTCTTGATTTTCCATATCATTTTCCTCCTATTTTTCTCAAAAAATTAGATAAGGAAAATCAAGTATTATTTTTAAATAATTAATCTAATTTTCCAAATACATTAACGTATTTAATTAAAGCCAAGACAAAAAATCCTCAAGAATTGAGGTTTTTGAAAAAATGATGTATAATACTATTGGTTATTTAAAT
>JAEELU010000132.1 GCA_016282815.1 Acholeplasmatales bacterium | reverse complement strand
GTATCATTTTATTTATTCTAGACTTTAGTATTTCTTGTTCATGTAATAATTCTGCAACGTTTGCCATATTATCGCCCCTTTTATGTGAAACTTTTTGTTGATTTTGTTTCACATACATTTTAACACACACTCGTTCTATGTGCAACTTTTAATCGAATTTTGTTTCACATATTGTTATTTCGCAACAAAACGCAACACAATAATAGAAAACTTAGTAAAAATAGCAAAAGTTAGAAAAGATACTAAAATACTACTTTTAAAATATCGCATAATAGAGCCATTTACTAAAGATATTAAAAGATAAGTTCAATCTGCAAAATTTCTCCTAAGGGTCAGTTGTGAGTTCGATCCTAGCTCGGGGTGCCATTTAAAAGCAAAATCAGTCTCTTATGAGGCTGATTTTTTTATCGCTTTTTCTATAATATCTAAACCAACATTTAATTGTTCATCAGAGATAACTAATGGGGCTAAGAACCTAATTACATTATTATAAGTACCAGCACCTTCTACTAATAATCCATTATTGGCACATTCTAATATGATGCTCTTGGTTAAATCAGGAGCTGGTTCTTTTGTTTTTTTATCTTTAACAAATTCAATACCTACCATAGCTCCAATTCCTCTAATATCACCTATAATACCATATTTGTCTTGCATTTCCTTATATCTTCTCTTTACAATGTCTCCAATCTCTATGCTTCTTTTAGCAAAGTTATCACGTTGCATTATTTCGATAACCTTTAAGGCAGCACTACAAGCAAGTGGATTACCACCAAATGTTCCTCCTATTACTCCTGGTTCTACGGAATCCATTATTTCTTTAGATGCGATAATGGCAGAAAGTGGAATACCTGCCGCTATTGATTTGGCAGATGTTAAAATATCAGGCTCAACTCCAACTTCCTTCCAATAATCTGAACAGTACATTCTTCCTGTTCTCCAAAAACCTGATTGGACCTCATCAGCGATTAATAAAATACCATATTTATCGCATAGTTCTCTTATTGCCATCACCCATTCAATTGGGGCAGGAATAAAGCCACCTTCTCCTTGAAGAGGCTCAACTACTATGGCCGCTATTGTAGATGGATCTGCACATTCCTCAAATACATCATAAATACTACTCATATAATAATTTAAATAATCTTCTTCCTTAATGTCTTTAGGAGTCCTGTAATAATATGGAAATTTGGCTCTGAATACACCATCAGCTAAAGGCCCCATACCTTTAGCGTAAGCCTTCTTTGAGGTCATAGCCATAGTGTAATGAGTTCTTCCATGAAAAGCACCAGAAAATACAATTATATTTGGCCTTTTAGTATAGGCCTTAGCTATCTTAACCGCATTCTCATCAGCCTCGGCTCCTGAATTGGCAAAATATGCTTTTTTCTCTTTTCCTCTTACAGGAGCTAGGCTACATAATTTCTTTGCCAATTCAACATAGCCCCCATGTGTCATTGTATTAAACATTGCATGGAAATACTTTTCTGATTGAGCCTTAACTACCTCAATTACCTCAGGGTGGCTATAGCCAATGTTTAATACACCTACACCACCAATAAAATCTAAGAATTTATTGCCATCGACATCCTCTACGATGGCACCCTCTGCCCTATTAATAACGACAGGATACATACATCCTATAGCATTAGGGATGTATTTTTTTCTATCTTCAATTACCTTAGATGCCTTAGGCCCTGGTAATTTATCGGTTATTATTTTTGGTAATTCATCTCTTAGCATATAAATCCCTCCTAATTGTTATACCATCCAACCTTGCCTGGATTTAAATTAATATTAATTTGCTTAATCTCTTGATATTCTTCTAATCCTTTAACACCAAGTTCTCTTCCGATACCACTCATCTTATATCCACCCCAAGGAGCTTCGTTGAAGCATGGATTATAGCAGTTAATCCATGTGATACCAGCTCTTATTTCTTTAATTACTCTTAATGCCCTAGCACCATCGCTTGTAAATACAGCACCAGCTAAGCCATATGGCGAATCATTAGCCATAGAAATAGCTTCCTTTTCTGTTTTAAATGTTTGAATAGTTACAACAGGTCCAAAGATTTCTTCCTTAACAATTCTCATCTCACTACTACAATTATCAAAAATAGTAGGTTTTATGAAATAACCATTTTTACATTCACCATCTATATATCTATAGCCACCAGCTACACACTTAGCTCCTTCATTTTTACCTGCCTCAATATAATCTAACACTCTATTCATTTGTATCTCATTTACAATAGGTCCCATATCAGGGTTATTTAACGGATTACCAAGTGTAATATTATTAGCACGTTCAACTAATCTTTTAACAAATTTATCATGAAATGATTCCTCAACTATAATTCTAGAGCCTGCACTACATATTTGTCCTTGATTTAAGAAAATACCAAGCATTGCCCATTCAACAGCACCTTCTAAATCAGCATCTGCAAAAATTACATTTGGTGATTTACCACCTAACTCAAGTCCTATCTTTTTAACATTTATAGCTGCGTTTCTCATTACCATCTGTCCAGCCCTAGTAGATCCTGTAAATGTAATCATATCAACGTCCATAGAGCCTGATAAAATTTCTCCAATCTCGGCACCACCTAATAATAAATTACATACTCCCTTAGGAATACCTACCTCATCAAATATTTCAAATAATTTAATACTTGTTAAAACACAATATGGAGATGGCTTATAAATTACACTATTGCCAGCAGCAAGTGCAGGTGCTAGCTTCCATACTCCCATTAATAATGGATAATTCCATGGTGTAATTAAAGCACATACTCCAGTTGGCTCATGAACTGTGTATGAGTGCATCTTGCCAAAACCCTCATTTACATCATATACACCACCATATGGAGCCTTTATTAATGATGCATAATATCTAAAATTATGAATTGCATCATCAACATCACATTCAGCTTCTCTTAATGGCTTACCATTATCCAAAACCTCAAGGCGTGCAAATTCAGCTCTTTTACTATCTAAAATATCAGCAATCTTTAATAATATGTCTCCTCTTGCCTGAGAATCCATATCTCGCCAGATTCTTTCATTATAAAATGAATATTTAGCTGCTTTAATAGCCTCAAGTGCATCCTTTCTTGAAGATTCATATATATAAGCTAAATGAGATCCATCATACGGATTTAATGTTTCAAATGTTTTTTCTAACTCGCCCTTTGTCCATTTTCCGTTAATATACATCATCCATTCCATAATTTCTCCTCCTAAAAAATAATGGCGTAATTTTATTTACGCCATCGTAATTAAAGTTCAAATACTCGTTTTGTACATTCTAAGGCTAAATCCATCTTTTCTATAACTGCCTTAATATCATCCTCTGTAATTAATACAGAAGGCTCAAATCTAATTGTTTTAGCATTAACTAACGTACCTGCAGTTAATACTCTTCTTTTAAATAATCCTTTTGATACCTGATAACCATATTTAGTATCTCTAAATTCTACAGCAAGCATCAAGCCTACTCCTCTAACCTCTTCAATAATCTCTGGATATTTTTTTGCCAAGCTCAATAATCCATCCTTTAATAATATTCCTTTTTTCTTACAAATTCCTGGAACATCATTTTTAATCATATATCTAATAGTAGCTAAAGCCGCACTACAAGCAAGTGGGTTACCACCAAATGTAGGTGAACCAAGTAACCATGGGTTATCAACTAATTGCTTAGTCCACATATGTGGTCTACATATAATACCAGTAATTGGCATTATTCCACCACCAAATGCCTTACCAAATGTCATAATATCAGGTGTGACACCCTCTGCCTCACATCTCCGCATAGTACCAGTACGTCCCATACCTGTTTGAATTTCATCAAATATTAAGGCAACACCCGTTTCATCGCATATTTTCCTTACTTCAGTTAAATATCCTTCAGGTGGAACAATTACACCTGCCTCGCCCTGAATTGGCTCTAATATAACCGCGGCTGGCTTTTCACCAACCTCAATTAAATTATAAATAGCTTTTCTAATATCCTCAGCCACACCATATTCAACATGGACTACCTGTTGAACCATTGGGGCATAAGGCACTCTATATGTGCTTTTACCACCAACTGATACAGCACCCATAGATTTACCATGGAAGGCATGAACTGTAGAAATATACCATCTGCCACCAGTTGCGATTCTTGCAAGCTTAAGTGCCATTTCAACAGCCTCTGCACCACCATTAGTAAAGAAACAATATTTTAAATCACCTGGTGTTATTTCCGCTACAGCCTTAGCTAAATATCCTCTTAATGGATCTAATAGCTCCTGTGAATGCAAAGCTTGATGTTCAAGCTGTGCTTTAACAACCTCTAATATTTCTTCATTTCTATGACCACAGGTATAAATACCAAAGCCTCCAAGGCAATCAATGAATTTTTCACCCTTTAATCCATATATATATTGATTCTCATCAGTCCACTCTAGGATAGCTCCTAGCGCATC